>CAWBIS010000134.1:0-24454 GCA_963788485.1 Terriglobia bacterium | reverse complement strand
AACATGATCGATCACGGAGGTTTAACTGATGCGAAAACATTCTCTCTTGTTCCTTTCGTTGCTGGTTCCAGCCTTTTTAGGTCTCGGCGGATATGCCGTCGTGAAGGCGCAACAAAAAACTTCGACGCAGCCAGCGCGAAGCGCTGGTCCGATGCAGCCACTTGGCCTGACAAGAAGGTGCCCGGCAAAGACGCCGTTGTCACCATTGAAAAGGATATGAACGTCGTCCTCGACGTCTCTCCGCCACCGCTGCGCAGTTTGACGATCAACGGCAAACTGAGCTTCGCCGATAATAAAGATCTTGAACTGACCACCGAGTGGATCATGGTGCACGGGGAGTTGGAGATTGGCACGGAAGCCAAACCCCACACGCGCAAGGCGACAATTACCCTCACCGACAACGTCAAAGACGAAGATATGAGCGGAATCGGTGGAACGAATGACCGCAGTGACCGCGGGATCATGATGATGGGTGGAACCCTGAACCTGCACGGTAACCGGACGAACTCCTGGACGAAGCTGTCCAAGTACCGCCGAAGCAGGCAGCAACTCGATTGAAGTCCTGAACGCCGCCGGCTGGCGGGTCGGCGACGTGATCGTCCTCGCGTCCACGGATTTCGATCCCCATCAGGCGGAGCGGCGAACCATTGCCGCCATCCGCGGCAATACGATCACGCTCGACAAGAAACTGGACTACATGCACTTCGGCAAGATCACCTTCGACGTGGATGAACGCGGCGAAGTCGGCATGCTGTCGCGCAATATCCTGATCCAGGCTTCGCCTGACGCAGACCAGACGCTCTTTGGCGGCCACATCATGGCGATGATCGGGAGCAAGATGTTTGTCGATGGCGTCGAGCTCAATCGCATGGGTCAGAACATGCATCTGGCGCGGTATCCGATCCACTGGCATCTGATCGGCGATGCGCAGGGGCAGTACATCAGGAACTCGGCGATTCACGACACCTACAGCCGCTGCGTGACCGTGCATGGCACAAATGACCTGGACATTGAAAACAACGTGACCTACAACAACATTGGTCACTGCTTCTTCCTGGAAGACGCCGTGGAGCACGGCAACCAGTTCGTGCACAACCTGGGGATCCTGACCAAGTGTCATCCGGACGCGCCGTGCGTCGCGACAGACCTCGCCCCGTTCGGAGCGGAAGGCGGCACGAACTTCGATACGGCCGGCCAGAACGCCAAGGACATCCTGCTCCCTCCGGACAACACGGCGTCGACTTTCTGGATCACCAATCCGGACAATATTTACCGCGACAACGTGGCCGCGGGGTCCGACGCTACAGGTTTCTGGTTCGCCTTGCCGGAGCATCCGACGGGTAAGTTCGAAGGCACGGAGATCAGCAAGACAACCTGGCCGCGCCGAACCAGGGTGCGGGAGTTCAAGGGCAACGTCAGCCATTCCAACTTCGACTCGTTCATGTTCGACCGCGGCCCCAGGGCCGATGGCCATTTCGCCGTCGGCGGGCATATTTCCCTCGTCAATCCCGCTGACGCGAACGGCCCTCAGGTGGAGTCGGTCATCGAGGATTTCACCGCTACAAGAACCGCAATAGCGGCATGTGGAGCCGCGGTGAGATGCACGTGTACAAGAACCTGAAGGTGGCCGACAACGCCATTGGCTATACGCATGCGTCCGGCAACGCCGGCCGCTCCGCCTTTACGTCACGGGTGGTTGACTCGCTGTTCGTGGGCGAAACCGAGAACATCGGCAATCCAAAGACGCCGGCGGAAATGGCTTACGGCCGCAGCCTTCCCGAGCCCGGAATCCCGGATTTCCCGATCCGCGGCTACGAGTTCTACGATTACCATCATGAACTGGACAATGACACCTTCGTGAATTTCCAGGACAACGCCACCCGCAAGACGGGAGCGATCTCTTACCTGCTGTATACCAGCTTCGGAATGAGCTCCAACAACACGGTACAGCGCGCGAAATTCATCAACGCCAAGCCGGTGTATTTCCCGCCTATGGAGTTTAAGTGGAGCAACGATGATTACGGCAATGGGAGCTACCAGACTTCGGTATTCAACGACAAGGACGGCTCGGTCAGCGGTGTCCCCAATTCCTACATTCTCATCAACGACGCAAACGACGAAATCGCAATCGACGACGCCTGCGAGATCAAGCCCACGTGGAACGCTGCCGTGTGCAAGGGCGACGTCGGGCGTATGACTGTTGGTGCGCCCCGCGGTGGTGGTGGTGGTCGCGGCGGTCGTGGCGCAGGCGCCGCTCCCGGCGGTAGAGGCGGGGCTGCGGTAGCTGGCGGCGCTGGCCGGGGTGGCCCCGGTATTGTCGTTGGCCCCAGAAACGGGGTCCTGGGCGCCCCTCCACCTGCGGGGCCGCCAATCGTTCTCAGCCGCAACGGCAAGGATTTGCGCGTCACCGGAGAAATCAACGTACGAGCGGGTACCGAGATCAAGGTGACCACCGAAAGGCCGTCCCTGGCCCTCAGCGTGAAGGAACTGGATAGCGGCTCGTGGGTGATCCTGGATCTGCCGGGATTCACCACTGCAGCGGCGGGTACGGAGCAGAGCAGCCTCGACGCACTTCGCCAGGCCAACGTCACCTCGTACTACAAAGGCGACGGTGAGCTTTGGGTCAAGCTTGTCTCCAGCGGTGACATCCTTGGCAGCGGCCCTGACAAGGGCCCTGGTGGCGGAGCCAGCCTCCAGGTCAGCCGCGGAGCCAACCTCTCGGCCAGCCGGTAAGCAGCAATTCCGCTACATGAGCAAAAGCCCCCGGCGCAGGCTGGGGGCTTTTTATTGGTGTGGCGCAATGCTGCGCAACCGGTTTCCGAATAGCCTCCGGCGTCGCCGCTCCTCCGGAATCAGAAACAACAACACGACGGCGCTGGTGACGAACGCCTTTGATAGGGCGCTGGCCTCGGTCACTCGCAACGCGGCCCACGGGAGTTCCACCGCGGGCTGCTAACCCTGTGATGCCACGAGTGCCTGGTCAAGATCCCACAGGATATCTTCGATGTCTTCCAGACCGATTGACACCCGGACCAGGTCCACGGTGACGCCGGCCGCCTCCTGTTCTTCTCGGGACATCTGTTGGTGGGTTGTGGAGGATGGGTGAATCACAAGACTGCGGGCATCGCCCACATTCGCCAGATGGCTGAAGACCTTAAGGCTGTCGATGAATTTCTTGCCCGCCTCGAACCCCCCTTTGATTCCGAACGAGAAGACCGCGCCCGCGCCTTTCGGTGTGTACCTCCGGGCCAGATTGAAATACGGGCTTGACGGCAGCGAAGGGTACTTGACCCAGTTCACAAGAGCATGGCTCTGCAGGTACTGCGCGGCCGCCAGGGCGTTCGACAAGTGGCGATCCATGCGTACGCCAAGGGTCTCGATGCCCTGTATGAACTGGAAAGCGTTGAATGGGCTCAGGCAGGGACCGAGGTCTCGCAGGCCTTCCACCCGGCAGCGGATGATAAACGCCACCGCACCGAAAATCTCGCTGAATTTCATGCCATGATAGGCGCGCGAAGGCGCGTTGATTTGTGGGTGGCTGCTCTTCGACCAGTCGAACTTACCCGCGTCCACGATCATTCCTCCGATCGAGGTGCCGTGTCCACCCATGAACTTCGTCAGCGAGTGAAGCACGATGTCGGCGCCATAGTCGATGGGCCGGCAAACGTAAGGCGTCGCGAAAGTATTGTCGATTACCAGCGGAATCCCGGCATCGTGCGCAATCTTCGCCACTGCGTCGATATCGAGCACATTGCCGCGCGGGTTGCTGATGGTTTCCCCATACAGCAGTTTGGTGTTCGGCTTGATTGCTTTGCGGAAGTTTTCCGGGTCGTCCGGTTCGACAAACGTTACGTCGTAGCCGAACTTACGGAAGCTGACATCGAACTGCGTGTAGGTTCCCCCATATAAAGTGCTGGCCGCGACAAAATGGTCTCCCGACTCCATCAGGCTCGAAATCGCAAGCAACTGGGCGGACTGGCCGCTCGCCACGGCCAAACCAGCCGCGCCGTTTTCGAGCGATGCGACCCGTTGCTCCAGGACATCCGTAGTCGGATTCATGATTCGCGTGTAGATGTTGCCAAACTGCTGTAAGCCGAACAGGGCTGCCGCATGCTCGGAGTTGTCGAAAACAAACGAGGTGGTCTGGTAGATCGGTACAGCGCGCGCTCTGGTTGTCGGGTCGGGGGCATACCCCGCGTGAAGAGCGCGAGTATTGAATCCCAGGGTGCGATCCGGGTTCTCGGAATTTGACATTCAGTGATTCTATCGGGAGAACCCACCGGCAGTCCAGCAGGTAGTGCCTGTCAGGCACTACCATCCAGCAAAGCGGCGCTCGCGGGCCTTGTGCGATCCCTGCTCCCTGAGCAGGACACGCACCCGGCGAAGCGGGCAATCCGGATCATCCGCTAGATCCCGCACGATGATACCCTAGGCGCGATGGCACGCGCGGCGCGACAAATCGAACTCCGCGGCGTGTTCGCTTCCGCCATTACCCCGCGCCGCAAAGGCTCGCAGGACGCCGATTTCTCCGCCGCGCTCGACCTCCTCGATTTCCTCGCCCAGGGCGGTGTCCAGGCCATCTGTCTCTTCGGCGCCGCCGGCGAATTCTTCAACTACAGCTTCATGGAACGCCAGCGCTTGGTCTACCTCGGCGTGAAGCGCAGCCGCGTTCCCATCCTCGCCGGCGTTTCTCATTCCACCCTCGCCGGGGCGATTCAGCTTGCCGATGAAGCCGTCAGCTCCGGCGCCGACGCCCTGATCCTGATGCCGCCTTACTTCTATCCCTACTCGCAATGCGAGATCGAAGAATTCTGTCGCCAGTTCGCCCGCGAGACCGGCGACGCCGTGCCGATTCTGCTCCACAACCTTCCCCGGTCGACCTCTAAACTCGAAATGGACACTGTGCGCACTCTCATCGACACCGGCCGCTTTGCCGGCATCAACGATTCGAGCGGAGACTGGGACTACTTCTCCCAACTCCTCGCGTTGAAACGGGACCGGCCCTTTGCCCTCTTCTGCGGCGCCGACAGCATTGCCCGGCGCGCGCTGGCCGCCGGCGCCGACGGGCTGATCTCCGCGTCTGCCTCCGCCGTTCCGGAGTTGGTCGTCGCCCTTGCCCGCGACTTTTCTTCGGCGCCATTGAACGCGAAGCTGCTCGAATTCGTCGAACGGGTGAATCGATTCCCGTTTCCGGTGGCGATCAAACGAGCCGTCGAATTGCGCGGCCAGAAGGCCGGTCCGCCGCTGGTTCCGCTCTCGCCGGAAAATCAACGCGCGCTCGAAGAGTTTTCCCGATGGTTCACCGGCTGGATGCCGGCGGCAGGAAAACCCGCGCATGCGTGAGTTCCGCGAATTCGGTCACAAACTCATCGACTGGGTAGCCGACTACCTCGAAACGTCCGAGCGCTATCCGGTGCTCTCGACCGTCCAGCCGGGCGAAATCGTCAACGGCCTTCCCGCCCACGGCCCCGAGCAGGGCGAAACCATCGAACACATTTTTGAGGATTTCGAACGCGTCATCCTGCCCGGTATCACGCACTGGAACCATCCGCGCTTCCTCGCGTACTTCGCCAACACCTCTTCGCCGCCCGCTATTCTCGCGGAACTTTTGTCCGCCGCATTGAACGCCAACGGCATTCTCTGGAAGACATCGCCTGCCGTGACGGAACTGGAAATCGTGACGCTGCGCTGGCTGCTCCACTGGCTCGGATTGCCGCAGGACTGGTTCGGCATGATTCTGGATACCGCATCCACCAGCACGCTGCATGCGGTCGCCGCCGCGCGCGCAGCCATCGCACCCGAAACACGCGACTCCGGCGCCCCGCATAACCTCATCCTCTATACATCCGGCCAGGCCCATTCCTCGGTCGATAAAGCCGCCATCACCCTGGGCTTCGGGCATTGCAACGTGCGCCATATCGGCTGCGATGAGGACTTCAGAATGATCCCGGCGCTCTTACAAACGGCGATTTCCAACGACCGCGCCGCCGGCCTCACGCCCTGCTGCATCGTCGCCACCGTCGGAACCACCGCGACCACCAGTATCGATCCCGTGCCGGCCATTGCCGATATCGCCGAACGCGAAGGCCTCTGGCTCCATGTGGACGCCGCCTACGCCGGTTCGGCCGCTGTCGTGCCCGAATACCGCTGGATCCTGGATGGCTGCGATCGCGCCGATTCTCTCGTATTCAATCCCCACAAATGGCTCATGGTGCCGGTGGATTGCAGCGTCCTCTACTGCCGCCGGCCCGAGATCCTGCGGCGCGCTTTTTCGCTGATTCCCGAGATCCTGCGCACCACCGATGGCGGCGTGAATTTCATGGATTATGGCGTGCCGCTCGGCCGGCGATTCCGCGCCCTCAAACTATGGTTCGTGTTGCGCTACTACGGGCACGAAGGCCTGGCCCAGGTCATTCGGGATCAGATCGAAATGACCCGCGAAATGCGCGACCGCATTGCCGCCGACCAGCGCTTCGAGATCTGTGCCCCAACGCTGTTCTCGGTCGTCTGCTTCCGCCTGAAAGGCTCCGACGAGGCCAACAAAGTTCTCCTCGACGGTATCAACGGCTCCGGCCGCTTCTTCCTCTCTGCCACGCTCCTCAACGGCCGCTACATTCTGCGCATTGCGGTGGGAAACATGATGACCACGCGGGCTACGCTCGACGAACTTTGGAGTCTTATTGATGCGTTATCGCCATCCGATAATATGAGTGCCGTGTAGTCAAGCACTAAATTCCCTTCGTAATCAACAATTTAACTACTATCGTTGGCACTCGACGCAGGAGTGTGCTAATAATGTGCTTTGGAACTGAGATGAGTACCACGTTCCGGTTCCAAGGGTAGAACTCATTCCCCGAAATTTCCCAAAGCGAGGTTAACTATATGAATATCCGTCCGCTCTATGACCGCGTTGTAGTCAAGAGGGTTGAAGCCGAAGCCGAAAAGACTCACGGCGGTCTTTACATTCCCGACAGTGCCAAAGAAAAGCCCCAGGAAGGCGAAGTCGTTTCCGTGGGTAAAGGCAAGCGCCTGGAGGACGGCAAGATCGTTCCTCTCGACGTTCAGCCGGGCGATCGGATCCTGTTCGGCAAGTATTCCGGCAGCGAAATCAAGATTGAAGGCGAAGAACTGATCATCATGCGCGAAGACGAAGTGCTTGGCATTCTCGAAGCCAAACCCGCCGCCGCGAAGAAGGCCAGCTAGTTCGTTTTTTCGAGTCACAAGGAGAAAAGAAATCCATGGCAAAACAAATTGTTTACGCTGAAAATTCCCGCCAGGCCATCCTGCGCGGCGTGAATCAACTGGCCGACGCGGTGAAAGTCACCCTCGGTCCCAAGGGCCGCAACGTCGTTCTCGAGAAGAAGTTCGGTGGCCCGAACATCACCAAAGACGGTGTTACGGTAGCGAAGGAAATCGAGTTGAAGGACCCGCTCGAGAACATGGGCGCCCAGATGGTCCGCGAAGTCGCCTCCAAGACCTCCGACATCGCCGGTGACGGCACCACCACCGCCACCATCCTCGCCCAGGCCATCTTCCGCGAAGGCGTGAAGTCGGTTGCCGCCGGTGCCAATCCGATGGCGCTGAAGCGCGGCATCGACAAGGCGGTTGAAGTCGCCATCGAAGAAGTAAAGAAGATGTCCAAGCCCGTTTCGGGCGACATGATCGCGCAGGTCGGCACCATTTCCGCCAACAGCGATCACACCATCGGCGACACCATTGCCGAAGCCATGAAGAAGGTCGGCAAGGACGGCGTCATCACCGTTGAAGAATCGAAGACGATGCAGACCGAGCTCCAGACCGTCGAAGGCATGCAGTTCGACCGCGGTTATCTCTCGCCCTACTTCGTGACCGATCCGGAGCGGATGGAAGTGGTTGTCGAAGACCCCTATATCCTCATCCACGAGAAGAAAATCTCGAACATGAAGGACCTGCTTCCGCTGCTCGAGCAGATTGCCCGCGCGGGCCGTCCGCTGCTGATCATCGCGGAAGAAGTGGAAGGCGAAGCGCTGGCGACCCTCGTGGTCAACAAGCTCCGCGGCACCCTGAATGCCTGCGCCGTCAAGGCTCCGGGCTTCGGCGATCGCCGCAAGGCAATGCTCGAAGACATCGCGATCCTGACCGGCGGCCGCGCCATCTTCGAAGAAACCGGCATCAAGCTGGAAGGCGTGAAGCTGGACGATCTGGGCAAGGCGAAGCGCGTCACCGTCGACAAAGACAACACCACCATCGTTGACGGCGCGGGTTCGAGCAAAGCCATCGAAGGCCGCATCAAACAACTGCGCACGCAGATCGACGAAACCACGTCGGACTATGACCGCGAGAAGCTGCAGGAGCGGTTGGCGAAGCTGGCCGGCGGCGTTGCGGTGATCAAAGTCGGCGCTGCGACCGAGACCGAAATGAAGGAAAAGAAGGCACGTGTCGAGGATGCGCTGCATGCAACCCGCGCGGCGGTCGAGGAAGGAATCGTTCCCGGCGGCGGCGTGGCTCTGCTGCGCGCGGCCACGGCTCTCAAGGGTCTCAAGGTGGCCGGCGACGAGCAGATTGGCGTCGACATCATCCGGCGCGCCTGCGAAGAGCCGATCCGGCAGATCGTGCAGAACTCGGGTGAGGAAGGCGCGATCGTGATGGGCAAAATTCGCGAGAACAACAACCCCCACTTCGGCTACAACGCCCAGACCGATAAGTACGAGGATCTGGTCGAGTCGGGTGTGATCGATCCGGCGAAGGTGACCCGTTCCGCTCTGCAGAACGCGGCGTCGATCGCCGGCCTGATGCTCACCACCGAAGCCATGGTCTGCGAAATTCCGGAGAAGAAACCCGCTCCGGCCGGTCCTGGCCACGGTGGACCCGAAGGCATGGATTACTAATCCAGCCCTTTTCAGGTCAGCCTGAAACGCTCAAAGCCGCGGTTCCCGGGAGGGAGTCGCGGCTTTTTCGCTTTTGGGCTTTCCGTATGACTCCAGCGCCTGCTCGAGTTCGTTTGTTCGAGCACCGATGCGCTGCCATTCGGCGGCGTTGTCGATACGTTGGCCCAGGTGCCGGATCGACGCCAGCGCCGTGCGCGCATTGCCGAGGGCGGAACGCGAGTGATCCGGATCTCCGGTTGTTTTCGCGATTTCAAGGAAAGTGAACGCAATGCCGACATCGGCCGTGAGCAACTCGATTAGAAGCTTCTGGCTTTGTGCGCGGAGACTCTCGAATTTCTCGATCAGACCGTGCCGGCTCGAGGCAGCCAGAGTGTCCTTGCACCTCTCGCATTTCGGCTGATGATCGACACCGGCTGCCGCTTCGCGATTGCAATAAACGCACTTTGCCATCTGCGAGGATGGTAGCAGGATTGCCAACAGGAGCGCCGCGCGAAATCCAACCGGCTGCGGCCTCTGAAATTGTCTCTTTCTCCGCGGGCTAAAATAGAATCCAGGGCAGGATTTAATTCGTATGCAAACGCGAAAGCGAATCGAGGAAATCCTGAAAGAAGAACTGGAGAAGAGCCGGGTCCGGTATCAGGAATCCAAAAAGGACTTCGCGGAGGCTGCGCGCGATGCTAAAGGGGTGGGAAACGCCGACGGCCATTTCAGTGCCCGCCAGGCCGTAGTGCGGGAGAGCCAGGCCCGCCAGGCGTACGTGACCGCGCTGCTACGCTTCAATCGCTTCCTGCTGGACGGCACGGTCCCCGACGACCTTCCCTCGGAAAACTCCCCGCAACCAGCTCCGCCGGAATAAAATCGATAGCGCGGCCATACAAAGTTGATTCCGGATGCCGTTTAAAAAATCGACCGCGCGCGGCTCCCGCAAGCCTCCAGGGAAACCGTCGGCCCTTGCCGCACCGGAGCCGGCAACTCCCGCACCTGCCGCGGCGGAATCGAGCACGGTGAGAGACGCACCCCTCATGGTTGTTGGCGTGGGCGCCTCCGCCGGCGGCCTTGAGGCTTTCACGGAACTGCTGCGCAGCCTCCCCAACGACACCGGCATGGCGTTCGTCCTCGTACAGCATCTGGATCCGCGTCATACCAGTCTGCTCCAGGAACTGCTGGCCCCCGCCTCATCTATGATGGTGATCCGCGCGGCCGACGGCATGCGCGTCGAGCCGGATCGCGTCTACGTGATTCCGCCGAACGCCTGCATGACAATTGCGCATGGAATTCTCCACCTCGAAGAGCGGGCCGACCATTCGATGACGATCGACCATTTCTTCCGCTCTCTGGCCGCCGATTATGGCAGCCGGGCGATCGGCGTGGTTCTTTCGGGCACGGCCTCGGACGGCACGCTCGGCCTCAAAGCCATCAAGGCGGAAGGCGGCATCACCTTCGCTCAGGACGAGAAATCGGCCAAATACGACGGCATGCCCCGCAGTGCCATCATGGCCGGCTGCGTGGATTTCATCCTGCCGCCCGATGGCATTGCCGCCGAACTGCAGCGCCTCTGCGATCACCCTTACGTGGGCCTCCTGCCGGAGGCCGATAAGCTTCCGCCGGAGTCGGAAGAACAGTTTGCCCGCATCCTCGTCATGCTCCGCAAAGCGACCGGCGTCGATTTCGCGAACTACAAGCACGCCACCATCCGCCGCCGTATGCTGCGGCGCATGGCCCTTCTCAATATCGATAGTCTTGCGCAATACGCGGAATTTCTGCATCGGAACCCGCCTGAACGCCAGGCTCTGTTCGCCGACATTCTGATTAATGTGACGGGATTTTTTCGCGAGCCCGCCACCTTCGACGCCCTCCGCGACAAGTTATTCCCGGTCATCTTCAATGACCGGCGCGCTGAGTATCCGGTGCGCATCTGGGTGCCCGGCTGCTCAACGGGTGAAGAAGTTTATTCGCTCGCTATCACGCTGCTCGAATATATGCGCGCCAACGATATTGAACGCGCCATTCAGATCTTCGGCACAGATCTCAGCGACCCCAGTCTCGACAAGGCGCGCACGGGCCTCTATCCGGAATCGATCGTCAGCGAGGTCTCGGCGGAGCGCCTGCGCCGCTTCTTCGTCAAAGTGAACGGCAACTATCAGATCAGCCGCGCGATTCGCGACGTCTGCATCTTCGCGCACCAGAATCTGACGCGCGATCCGCCATTTTCGAGGCTCGATCTGATCAGCTGCCGTAATGTGCTGATCTATCTCGGACCCGTGCTCCAGGCGCGCGCCATGCGCTTCTTCCATTATGGTTTGAAGCCTGCCGGCTTTCTCGTGCTGGGCCAGTCGGAATCCATCGGCGTGGCGACAGATCTCTTTGCACCTGTGGAAGGAAAGGAAAAGATCTATACGAAGAAACCACTCTATCCGAAGGCCACTCTGGAGTTGAGCACGTTCGAGGAACCGGCGGGCCCCGCTGCTGGAAAGACCGCGGAAGGCCCCGGCGTCGATTTACTCAAGAGGGCCGACCAGCTCATTCTCGCCCAGCATTCGCCACCCGCCGTCCTGATCGATCAGGATCTGAATGTTCTGCAGTTCCGCGGACGCACCTCGGAATTTCTCGAACATTCGGCCGGTGAGCCCAGCCTGAACATCGCCCGAATGGGGCATGCCGGCCTTGCTCAGGAAATCCGCAAGCTCGTTCAATCCGTCCGCAAAACCGGAAATACCGCCGTGGGCGGGCCTGTACCAGTCGCACCCGACCGCAGCGGCCCGCCGATGCGTCTCTCAGTGTCGCCGATCAAGGATCTGGAAGGACGCGAGTTGGCTTTTCTGGTTATGTTCGAAAGGCCGGATGCGCCTTCCGCGCCGGCCGGCCAAACCTCGGTGCCAAAACAAAAAGCGCGCGGACGCGGTGCGGCGGCATCGCGCATCGGCGATCTGGAAGCCGAGGTCACGGCCACCAAACAATACCTGCAGACCGTGATCCAGGAACATGAAGCCGCCATCGAAGAGCTCAAATCGGCGCACGAAGAGGTTCAGTCTTCGAACGAGGAACTGCAGTCGACCAATGAAGAACTGCTCACTTCGAAGGAAGAGCTGCAGTCGACCAACGAAGAGCTCAACACCCTCAATGAAGAGATGCAGAGCCGCAATACCGAGCTCACGCAGATCAACAGCGACCTCGGCAATCTGCTGAGCAGCATCAACATCCCCATCATCATGCTCGGTGCCGATCTCCGCATCCGCCGCGTGACCGCCCAGGCCGAGAAGGTCCTCGGACTCCAGCCGGCCGACGTCGGCCGCAAGGTGACCGATTTCCGCCTCCGCATCCATTGCCCCGATCTCGAATCGTTGTTCACCGACGCCATCGAAAATCTGCACTCCCGGGATCGTGAAGTGCAGGATCTGGACGACCGCACCTGGCTCCTGAACATCCGCCCCTACCGTACTATCGACAACAAAATCGACGGCGCCGTGATGACCCTCTACGATGTCACCGAACGCCGGCAGTCGGCCGAGGTTCGCTATCGCCGGCTCTTCGAATCGGCGCGCCACGGGATTGTGTTGGTCGACGCCCGGACCGGCGAGATCCTGGATGTGAATCCGTTCACCATTCGTCTCTTCGGCTTTCCGCGCGCCGAACTGGTCGGGCGTCCGATCTGGCAGGTGGGGCCGTTAGTAAAGACCCCACTGACTGCCTCAAGGCTTGGGGAGTTGCGCAACGGCGATCCTTTGCGAATAGTTCTTACGCTGCACACCCAATCCGGCGAACCCGTGATAGCCGAAGTGATGGCCAACTCTTATAGCGAGGGCGAAAGCCGCCTGATCCAGTTCAACATCCGCGAGCAGCCTTCCCGGCAGATTTCGGATGAGGAACAACAGGCCGCAAAGGTGGAAGCTGTCGGCCGGCTTGCGGGCAACATCGCCCACGAGTTCAACAATGCCCTCACCACGATTCTCGGATACAGCGACCTGATGCTCGATCGTGCGGGCGCGGATCCGAAACTCCGCGAGGAAATCGGACAGATCCGGCTGGCCGGCGAACAGGCTGCGTCGCTGACCCGCCGGCTGCTCGCCTTTGGCCGGAGGGAAAAATCGCAGCCGCGGGTTCTCGATGTGAACGCCATCGTCAGCGAGATCGAGCAAGTGGTCCGCGTGATGCTCCCGGAGAGCGTCGAGCTGGTCTTAAGCGTGGATGATTCGCCCTGCAACGTGAAGGCCGACCCCGCGCAGCTCGAACAGGTGATCGCCAACCTCGTGCTCAACGCGCGCGACGCTATGCCGGATGGCGGGCGTATTACCGTCCAGACTTCTCATCGCGAGGTGGACGAAGCCTTCGCCCGCGAGCATCCGGCGCTCGTAGTCGGCGACTACGTCGTGTTGCTGGTCTCCGATACGGGCGCAGGTATGTCCATCGAGACGCAGTCGCATTTGTTCGAGCCGTTCTATACGACAAGACCGAAGAGCGCCGGCCTTGGACTCTCGACGGTGCAGTCCATCGTGAAAGAAGCTGATGGACATATCCAGGCGTGGAGTGAACTCGGACGCGGCACGACGTTCCGGGTTTATCTGCCTCGCGTGACCGCCGCGGCCGAATCCGCCGAAGTGCCCACCCAGGCGCCGGTTCATGGTTCCGGCTGCATTCTTCTCGTGGAAGACGACCCGGTGGTGCGCCGCGTCACCCGCGCCATTCTCGAAGAAAGCGGTTACCGTGTCATCGATGCCCGCGGCGGGCCCGAAGCGCTGCGGATTATGGCGCAGCAGGGCGGTGCGATCGACCTGCTGCTCACGAGCGTGATAATGCCACGCATGAGCGGACGCGAACTGGCCGACCGCGTCACCTCGCAGCGGCCCGGCATCAAGGTGTTGTACATGTCGGGATATCCGGACGACGTCCTCGAACCGCACGGCGTCCTCGATGGAAAATTCCCGCTGCTGCGGAAGCCGTTCCAGCCCGCGCTGCTTTCCGCGCGGGTCAGCGAAGCGCTGCGATAAAGGGTGAATCGGCCCGATCGCCGTTTCGATCTTTTGATGGGAGAATGAAATAGTGATGCATGCCACTGTGAATCTTCCGGACTCCATCTACGACAAGGCAAAGGCGTTGGCGGCCTCGCGCGGCATCACCGTCGAACAAATGATTATTGGTGCGGTCGCAAACGCCGTCGAGGATACTTTCGAGCAGGGTACCCCGGGGATTTATGGGGATCGTGAAATAAAGCTGCCGGTTATTCGATCGAGTCATCCCGGAACGCTGGACCTTTCCAGCATGGATTTCGATGATCTGCTTGCCTGACGTGAACGTCTGGATAGCTCTGGCCGCTGAAAAACACTCCCTTCACTCCGCAGCTCGGGATTGGTTCAGTACCGGGCATGACGAAAAACTTGTCTTCTGCAGGATCACGCAGGCGGGATTCCTGCGACTGCTAACCAATAAACATGTCATGCAGGACGAGGTCATGAGCCCCGATCAGGCCTGGGATGCCTACCGGGTGCTCCGATCCGACCGGCGAATCGGATATTTGCCGGAGCCCGAACGTCTGACTGAAGTTTGGGATAGCTTTACGAAAGGCCGCTTGACTTCACCCAGCCTCTGGACGGACGCGTATCTCTGCGCCTTCGCTTACGCCGCCCGGCTGACGCTTGTGACCTTCGATGGGAGAATGCCGGTGAGAGATGGTCTGAATTGCCTCGTTCTCTCGCATACTCCTGATGTTTGAATGGAGGCGTGCGGTCATGTGCAGTTGCGGGTTCACTTCAAAGAAAGGGGGGCAGGCGCCGCCGGCGAAGCCTGTTCGTTCCCCGGTCTAAGCGCAAACCTGGCGGGCAAAACGGACGCAAATTGCGGTGAAATCTCTGCCGGCTTCCAGCAAATCCAAAATCTGCGTCAATATGATCTGCGTGCCCGCGATACCGGGCTTTCCGCGACAAACCTGGCTTCTGACAGAAATATGTTCGATGGCGCGCATGCTTGCCCACAATCTCTCACAACGGAGTAGAATGACCGCAATCACGCTCCAATCTTGTCGTTCCGAACCTGATGTGATTGTCCCGATGTCATAATCGTAAATCACACCTGATGCCCATCCGCAGCATGACCGGCTTCGCGCGGGTCTCACGCGCTACGCCGCTCGGCGAACTGACGCTCTCCATCAAAAGCGTCAACCATCGCGGACTGGATATGCACTTCCACATGCCGGTCGAATTCGACGGCGTGGAACCGGCGCTGCGCAAACTGGTCCGGGCGCGCGTCCAGCGCGGCCACGTGCAATTGCAGGTTCACTTCAAACGTACGGGCGGGCAGGCGGCCGGCGCGCTGATCAACGAACCCCTCCTGCGCGCGTGGCTGGAATCGTTTCGCGACGCGGCCGAGCGTCTGGGAATCGAGTCGCAGCCGGACCTCAATCAGGCACTTCGTCTTCCGGGGATGCTCGAAGCCCGCGCCGAAACCACCGCGCCGGAAGCTCTCGATTGCGAGGCGCTGGCCGCGACTACCGAAGCCATCGATCAACTGGACGCTTTCCGCCTGCGCGAAGGCGACGCGATCGAAACCGAGATCCGCATGCGCGCCGCCATATTGCGCGATCTGGTTGGCCGCATGGAAGAGATTCGCAGCCGCGCGCTGCCGTTTTTTCAGCAAAGGCTGCGCGATCGCCTGAGCGAGATGCTCGGCTCCGCCCAGATCGATCCCGCCAGAATTGCGCAGGAGGCCGCGATCCTGGCCGAACGCAGCGATATCAGCGAGGAACTGGTCCGGCTCAAAACGCATGCTGACCAGGTTGACGCGCTTCTGGCGGCTGAGGGCGAAACCGGCAAGAAGCTGGATTTTCTGCTCCAGGAAATGAACCGCGAGACCAATACCATCCTCTCGAAAACCGGCGGGCTGGGCGAAAACGGGCTGACGCTGACCGATCTCGGGCTCGCCGCCAAAGCCGAAATCGATCGCATCCGGGAACAATCTCTGAATATCGAATGACAACCGTCTTCATCATTTCCGCGCCGTCCGGTTCCGGGAAATCGACCCTCGTGTCCCGTCTGCTGAACGAAGTGGAAGGCCTCACCTTCAGCGTTTCCTACACGACCCGAAAACCGCGCGGTAGCGAAATCGACGGCCAGGCGTATTATTTTATTGGCCGGGAGGAGTTCGAGCGGCGCATCGCGGCCAACGAATTTCTCGAATTTGCCGACGTTTTCGGCAATTATTACGGCACACATTCCAGCACCCTCGCGGGCGCGAAAGAGCAGGGTAGAGACCTGGTGCTCGACATTGACGTGCAAGGTGCGGCACAATTGAAGAAGCGGATTCCCGATGCCGTCAGTATTTTCGTGCTTCCGCCGTCCCGGGAAGTTCTGGAGCATCGCCTGCGCGCGCGCAGCCAGGACAGGGAAGAAGTGATTCGGCGGCAGGTTGGCCGATGCGGCGAGAGAGATCCGGAACTACAGCCTGTACGATTACGTTCTGGTGAATAACGATCTCGACCTGGCCGCGGAAACCCTGAAGTCGATCGTGAGGGCCGAGCGTGTGCGGCGTGTAAGGGTCGAGGAGAAGATCCAGCCGATTCTGGCCACCTTCGGGCAGGCCCTCGGAGTTTAAGAAGAGAGTTAAAAACAGAATGAGTGAAACAGCACCCCCCCGCAACAATTCGCATTGCTCGATTCCGGACGATCCGGATCAGAGCACTTACCGGTTTATTATCGTAGCCGCCAAACGCGCCCGCCAGCTGCAGGGCGGACATCGGCCCGTATTGCCAACGTCGTCGAAGAAATCAACCGTGATCGCGATGGAAGAAGCTCGCCGCGGCCTGGTGAAGTACGACATCCAGCCGGATATCGTGGTGCCGGAAGATCTGCCGGGTATCGACCAGATTTGACGCATGCGCATCGTGCTGGGGGTGTGCGGCGGGATCGCGGCTTACAAGTCCGCCGAACTCGCCCGCGCGCTCATCCAGAATAGCCACGAAGTACAAGCGGTACTTACACATGCCGCTGAAGAGTTCATCCGCCCTCTTACCTTCGCTTCGCTGACCGGACGGAAGGTCATCACCGGCCTTTTCGATTCGGCGAGTCCCGACGCGACGTTTTCCAGCTCGATCGAACACATCGGCGTGGCGCAGGAGAGCGATCTGCTTCTCGTCGCTCCCGCGACTGCAGACGTGCTGGGCAAATTTGCCCACGGGCTGGCGGACGATTTCCTGTCCACTCTCTATCTGGCCTTTCGCGGTCCAGTGGTGCTCGCGCCCGCCATGAACAACAACATGTGGGAGCATGAGGCGGTTCAAGCCAACGTCGAGATGCTCCGGCGGCGCGGGTCTATCGTCGTCGATCCGGGTAGCGGTTTTCTCGCCTGCGGCACCATCGGCCCGGGACGCCTGGCAGAACTCGACAAAATTGTGGAAGCCGTCGAGAGGGCGCTGACGCCCGCCGTTATGGACCTTGATGGCGAAACATTCCTGATTACGGCCGGCCCTACCCAGGAGCCGCTCGATCCCGTTCGCTACCTTTCGAATCGCTCCAGCGGCAAGATGGGGTATGCGCTGGCCCAGGCGGCGATCGATCGCGGCGCGCAGGTGATTCTGGTCAGCGGACCGGTGGCGCTGAACCCGCCGCAGGCCGCTGAAGTGATTCACGTACGCACCGCAACGGAAATGCGCGATGCGGTTTTCGCCAACCTGGAGCCGGCCACGGTCGTGATCAAGTGCGCCGCCGTCGCCGATTTCCGGCCTTCGGTGGAGGCGAAACAGAAGATCAAAAAGACCTCCGCGCGGGTTTCGCTCGAACTCGAACCCACGCCGGACATCCTCGCCGAACTGGGAAAGAAGCGCGGCGACCGCTTGTTGATCGGATTCGCGGCGGAGACGGAAAATCTCGAAACCGAGGCCCGGCGGAAACTCGAAACCAAGAACTGCGACATGGTGGTCGCGAACCTTGTAGGGAAGTCGGACACCGGATTCGAGTCGGACACCAACGAAGTGGTGCTGGCGCTGCGCACCGGTGAGACCATCCCGCTGCCGCGCGCCTCCAAGCGGGAGATCGCCGATCAGATCCTCGGCCAGGTGCTCAAACTCCGCCGGGAGCTGATACGGAAAGAATGAGCTGCGAAGCATGACCAGGGAAGCCATTCGGCGCCAACTCGAGTTTTATCAGGACCTCGGAATCAAGCAGATCTATCGCCGCGCTCCGGCGGCGATAGCTGCGGAACCCGCGATTCAAACGAACGAACCTGTGACACAGACAAGCGAACCGCCGATCAGGACAAAGCCCGAGACGAAGCCCGAGACAAAGCCGGTGGAATTTCAACTTCCCAGCCTCGTCCCCGCCGGCGACACTCTGGAACGTATTTGCGAAGAGATTGGCGATTGCACGCGCTGCCGTCTGCATAAAGGGCGGAACAAGCTTGTCTTCGGCGTCGGCAGTCCGGAAGCGAAACTGGTGTTCGTCGGCGAAGGCCCTGGAGCGGACGAAGATGAGCAAGGCATCCCGTTTGTCGGCCGGGCGGGACAATTGCTGACGCAGATGATTGAAGGCACGGCTTCGAAGGAAGGCATCCCGCTCAAGCGCGCCGACGTGTACATCTGCAACGTGGTGAAGTGCCGTCCGCCGGAAAACCGCACCCCGGAGCCGGACGAGATGGAGATTTGCGGGCAGTTCCTCTTCCGCCAGCTTTCCGCTATCCGGCCCAGGGCGATCTGCGCCCTCGGCTCGACCGCCGCGAAAGCGCTCCTTGGCGGTAAGGATGGCGTCACCAAACTGCGCGGCAAATGGCACAAGTGGCACGACATCCCGCTGATGGTGACCTACCATCCGTCTTATTTACTACGCCCCTATAACCAGAACGCAAAACGCGAATCCTGGGAGGACCTGAAGAAGGTTCTGCACTTCGTCTACGATTGATATACTGCAGTTGGTTTCGAGGAATCATGCAGATACCCGCTTGTCGAAGTTTATTCGTGATTGCGGCCGTGACTGCCGCGTCGAATGTGTGCGCACAGACCCCGGCGCCGACCACTCCGCGGGCCTTCCTCGACAAGTATTGCGTTACTTGTCATAACCAGAAACTGCACACGGCCGGGC
This sequence comes from Terriglobia bacterium, assembly GCA_963788485.1. GTDB lineage: Bacteria > Acidobacteriota > Terriglobia > Bryobacterales > Bryobacteraceae > BOG-234. The sequence continues at coordinate 5,529 of CAWBIS010000134.1, read as the reverse complement.
TTGCTTTCGAGACCCTCGATCTCACCAAACCCGCCGCTAATGCCGAAACCATCGAGCGCATCATCGCCAAGGTCCGGCAGGGATCCATGCCGCCGCCGAGAATGCCCCGCGCGGATCCGGCTACCTATCGCGTAGTGGCGACGGCGCTCGAAAACGACGTCGATCAGGCCTGGGCCGCCCATCCGAATCCCGGCAGAATTGCCGCTGTGCATCGGCTCAATCGCGTGGAATACAGCAATGCGATCCGTGATTTGTTCCATCTCGATTTCGACGTGAAGCCGCTGCTTCCCGGCGACGACACGGCGGATGGCAGCTTCGACAATTTCGCCGATGTGCTCTCGATTTCGACCACGCACCTCGAGCGCTACATGTCGGTAGCACGGCAGATCACGCGGCTCGCCACAGGCCTGCCTCCCGGGCAGCCCAGCATGCAGAGATTCGAGATTCCGCTGCACGTTCTGCAGGAAGACCGGATGAGCGAAGACCTGCCCTTCGGATCGCGCGGCGGCCTCGCGGTGCACTACGATTTTCCGGTGGACGGCGAATACCTGATCAAGGTTCACCTGCAGCGTCAGTATCAGGACTATTTGAAGGGCATGGGTTGGCCGCAGTCTCTCGATATCCGGCTCGACGGCAAGCTTCTGAAACGTTTCAGCGTGGGCGGTCAGGCGAAGGGAAGACCCGCGGCGGCCAGTTATGCGGGCGACGGCGAACCGGGTTTCGCGGGTGATCCCTCGTGGGAAACGTACATGCAGCTCACCGGGGATGCGGGTCTTGAAGTGCGGCTCCCGGTTAAGGCCGGTCCGCGTGTGGTTGGCGTTTCGTTCGTGCGCGAGATGTGGGAACCGGAGGGGCTGCCGCAGCCCACGCAGCTTGGCCGCGTGATTTCGAACGATCAGGTGTACATGGGATATGCCAACGTCGGCTCGATCGAGATCGGCGGACCTTATGACGCCCATGGGCCTGCCACCGATTCGCCCAGCCGCCGTGCGATTTTCGTCTGCGATCCCAAAGCGGCCGCCGAGGAGCGCAGTTGCGCTTCGACGATTCTGTCGAGGCTGGCACGTCTGGCTTATCGCCGCCCGGTCGCAAAGGCGGATGTCGACACGCTGCTGCAGTTCTACGACAACGGCCGCAAGGATGGCGGGAGCTTCGACAACGGCATTCAGTTCGCGCTCGAACGCATGCTGGTGGATCCCGATTTCCTGCTGCGGGTCTATCGCGATCCGGTCGAGCCCCAAGGTACGGCGCAGCCGGCCGTGCGGCGCCTCACCGATCTGGAACTGGCCTCACGCCTCTCGTTCTTCCTGTGGAGCAGCATTCCGGACGACCAGTTGTTGACCCTCGCCGAACGAGGCGAACTGCATAACCCGGCGAACCTCGAAAGGCAGGTGCACCGCATGCTGGCCGATGCGCGCGCCACCAATTCGATCGTCGACGACTTCGCCGCGCAATGGCTGAACCTGCGCCGGGTCGAAGAGGTGGTGGTCGATCCCACGAAATATCCCAATTACGATGAGAGCCTGCTGCAGGCATTCCAGACGGAGACGGAGATGTTCGTCGCCAGTACGTTCCGCGACGACCGTCCGATCAATGAACTGCTCGACGCGAACTACACGTTCGTCAATGAACGATTGGCGCGGCATTACGGCATTCCCGGGGTATACGGCTCGCGTTTCCGGCGCGTGTCTTTGCCCAATCACGACGAACGCGGCGGACTGCTCGCCCAGGGAGCGTTGCTGGTGACGACATCCTATCCCGACCGCACCTCGCCGGTGCTGCGCGGGAAATGGCTGTTGAACAATATCTTCGGTATGCCGATTCCGCCGCCGCCTCCAGGCGTGGCTGCCACGCTCGAGACGAAACCCGGCTCGCTGCCGACTTCGATGCGCGAGCGCCTGGCGAAGCACCGCACCGACGCCTCCTGCAACAGTTGCCATTCGGTCATCGATCCGCTTGGTTTTTCTCTGGAGAATTTCGACGTGATCGGCGGCTGGCGAACCACCGATGAAGCGGGCAAACCGATCGACGCGAGCGGCACCACGGCGAGCGGCGAGAAGATCAACGGGCTTGCCGGACTGCGCTCAGCGTTGCTGGAGGATCCCAATGCATTTCCGCTGACGGTGACTGAGAAGCTCATGGCATATGCGCTGGGACGGCGGCTTGAGTATTACGACGAACCGGCCGTGCGCAAGATTGTGCGCGATGCTGCGGGGCGCGATTACCGCTGGTCGTCGCTGGTGCTGGGGATCGTCCAGAGCCCGGAGTTCCTGATGCGGGCGTCGCAATCGGCGATGAAAACCGAAGCCGTTCGCGCGGCCAAATAGGGCTACCCGACGCAGGCGATTTGTACCGGATCGCACGTGTTGTTCCGCGCCTCATAAAGTAAAATGTTCCGAGCCGGAAGCGTTACCGGCGCCCTGAACATACATGTTGAAGCTTTGCCAGAGGATGCTGGGTCCAGCTATTCTCCCCTTCGTGGCGTTGGTTTTGGCGCCGAGCGTTGCAGCAGCTCAGGAAGCAACACGCCGGCCCGTTCGCCCCAATCGCCCACTCCCTGTAATTTTTTACGTCGCGCTCAACGGCAATGACTCGTGGAGCGGCAGACTCCCGGCTCCGAATTTGAGCAACACCGACGGACCTCTGGCGACCTTCGCGCACGCGCGTTCCCTGGTCCAGGCGCTCGACAAGAACGGGCTCGATGTCGTGAGCGTCCAGTTTCGCGCCGGAACGTATTTCCTTCCGGCGACGGAAGTTTTCTCGGCGGCTGACTCGGGTACAGCCACCACCCGAATCGTGTACCAGAATTATCCGGGCGAATCGCCGGTCATCAGCGGCGGCGTGCGCGTTCAAAACTGGACCAACACGGGAGGAAACACCTGGAAGACTACTTTGCCAGCTGCAACCAGATATTTCGAAAATCTGTTTTATAACGGTGTCCGGCGTTTGCGTCCTCGCCTCGGTGTGTCTGCCGGTAATACGCTGGGAACGTATTACCGAATTGCGAACACTGTCTATCTGAGTGCTCCGGCGCCGCCGGCGGCTGCGCCGAATGCGAGTTGCGCCGTCTACGTGACCGGCAGCGGGTGGGAATGTTTCGATCGTTTCCAGTACAATCCGACGGATCCGATTTCGAATGCGTGGAAAAACCTGGCTCCGGCCGCGGGGAATCCCTGCGGTCAGACAGCCGGCAACCAGGCGCTTTCGGGCGACATCGAGGTGCTGGACTTTGAGCAGTTCAGCACCTCCAAACTGCGAATCAGTTGCATCGATTCGACCAATCACATTGTGTATCTGACGGGACCGACGGGCTTCTCACAGGCCAACGCGAGCCAGGACGGATTTATCGCCGGCAACCGTTATCTGGTGGAAAACGTTCAGGACGAGCTCACACAGCCGGGCCAATGGTTTCTGGATCGCTCGACAACGCCGTGGAGTCTTACTTATCTGGCTAATCCGGGCGAGAATCCCAACACGGACAACGCGATCATTCCACAGTTGACACAGGTGCTGGCCGCCTCAAATCTGCAATACGTCACGTTTCAGGGATTGACATTCGAGCACGACAACTACACAATTCCGGCATCGGGGCACCCATCGATGGAGTTGGAGCCGGACATCGGCGCCGCCGTCTCGTTCCAGAACTCGCGGAATATCACATTCGATTCCGGAATTGTGACGCAAACGTCGGGCTCGGCTCTGGAGTTTATTCCCTGTATCAACGGGACGTCGCCTTCCTATTGCATTTCAGACAACGTCAATGCCGTGGTGGCCAATAATTTGATAGAGAACAGCGCCTTCTACGACGTGGGCGTGGTGGGAATCCGCATCGGAAACCCCTATGCGCCGGCGGATACAGACGCCAACGTACCCCAATCGGTAACAGTGGAAAACAATGTGGTGGAAGGCTACGGACGAACGATTCCCGCGTCCTTCGGCATCGGTCAGGGTGTCGGGCACGACAACCTTTACACGCACAATGAGGTCTACGACGGATATCACTGTGCCATCTCGACCTCCCAGGGAATTGGCGAGACGACCAGGCCCGCAGGGATCGGCAATGCCAATACGACGATCTCCTTCAACCACGTCCATCAGCTGTTGCAGGGAATCATGAACGACGGTGGGTCCATTCGAATCGATGGCGGAAACGCAGTCTTCACGGCGGCGGGCAATAAAATCCTGAATAACAAAATTCATGACGTGACCGACGCGTCGATCATGGATTCGAACGGCTATGGAGGTAACGGAGTTTACCTCGACAACGGTACAGGTCTGGTGGATGTTGAGAATAATCTGGTTTACAGGGTCTCCGGAAATGCGGTGTATACACCGCACGGTCCGCCGGCGCCCGATCAGGCGAACACGATCCGGAACAACATTCTGGCTTATGCGCGCCAGGCCATGGTGACCGTTAATTCCCCGTATGGCAACGGCGTGCCCTCGATGATCCCGCAGGAATTTGTCATCAGCAACAACCTGTTCTATTTCGATCGGACCTCGACATCGATGCCGAAATTCTGGGTAGAGGGTGGATGCCTCTACTCCGGTGGCGTCGCTTTCACACAGTTTGAAGACTGGCAAGACAATTTGTATTGGAGGACTGACGGAGCCTTCGCCAGCGACGCGAAGGCGTTCGCCGTGCAGCCAAACCCCGGCACGGGTAACGATGCTCCCTGCAACAGCAACACGAGCGACTATACCTTCTATACTTTTGCCGGTTGGCAAGGCCTCGGCGAGGATATCCAAAGCGTGGTGCAGAATCCCGTTTTCAACAACCCTGCTTATCCCGCCGACGACTACTCTTTGCCCAAAGGTTCGCCGGGCGTGGGCTTTGTCGTGTTCGATCCGAACCTGGCCGGCCGGTCGAACCCGGTTATTATGCCGCCTGCAGTTCCGGCGACCTTCCCTACGGAAACCTACAACCCGGCGACGGATTTCTAACCAGTCGAATTACGATAAGATGTAACAGGTAGAGGAGTCGACGAATCCATGGCCTATCTGCATAAATCGCTGCCGCGACGAACGGTCCTGAAAGGAATCGGCACGACGATGGCGCTGCCGTTTCTCGACGCCATGCTTCCGCCGCTTCGCGCAGCGACCACGCGCCCGCATCGCTTCCAGGCCTTCTACACGCCCAACGGCATGGCGATGGAATACTGGACGCCGAAGGGTGAAGGCGCCGCGTTCGAACTCTCCCCCATCATGCAGCCGCTCGCCGCGTACAAGGACCAGATGCTCGTCCTGTCCGGCATTAAAGCGAGCTGGAATTACATTCACGCGGGCGCTTCCGGATCGTTTCTCACAGGTACGCCCCGCGGCGGGCACAACGAAATCGAAATCATCGCCGATGTCTCGATCGACCAGTTGCTTGGCCGCCACTTCGCCAAAGATACCCAACTCGCGTCGCTTGAAGTCTCGATGGACCTGCCCGCCAACGCCGGCGCCTGCACCGGCAATCTGAGCTGCGCCTATCTGGATACGCTGGCCTGGGCCAGCCCCACGCAGCCGCTGCCGATGGAGTGGAAA
>CAWBIS010000133.1:0-10556 GCA_963788485.1 Terriglobia bacterium | reverse complement strand
AACCAATGGTGCGGGGCGCGTCATCGGTTCCCTCGCGGACCTCGGCATGGGTGGCGAGCCGGTTGTTGTCGCGGTAGAGGGTGATGGCCACGTGCTCGTTCCGGCGGATGCAGTCCTTGATGGCTCCGGGTCTTTCTCGCAGTGCAGGAGCGTTTTCCAGGAGTAAATGTGCTTGGGCTTGTGGAAATCGCTGTTGGCGAGGAACGGCAGGCGTTTGAGGCCGACGGCGTCGAAGATTTGTTGCGGTTGGCGATTTCCCAGGCGTCAATCAGCGGCGCGAATTTCTCCTGGTTTTCCCAAAGGTAAAGCGTGTTCTTGCCCCACTCGCTTTTCATGATGTGCGGATGCGAGGCGACGGCCAGGCCGCCCTGCGCGTGAATCTGCGCGATGATCTTCGGGATGTCGAGCGACGGAGGCGATCGGCGCCTTGAGGTCGATGCCGAGCAGGTGCGCGGAGGTTTTCTTCCGTGTAACCGTCCTTGTTGAACTCGATGCCGGTCATGCACGAGCATTTGGTACTTGCGCCAGGCGCGGCGGCGTTCGCGTTCGATGCACGTCGAAATACTCCTCCAACTGGTCTGCGCTGATGGTCATGTTGGCGAGTTCGCGCGAGCTTGCCGATCAGCCGGCGCGGGTCGGCGAGATGGTCGGTGATGCAGATGCAATCGAAGCCGCGCCGGCCGTAGAAATCCACCACCTCCGGCACGGTCAGCTTGCCGTCGGAATAATTGGTGTGGATGTGAAAATCGCAGAGCAGCATTCGCGGGCGGCGGCGCGGCGTGGGGCGCGTGCCGCGTGACGCGGCCGGGCGGGCCGTCAAACAGCTTGATGCGCTTGCGGGCCGAGTCGCCGGCGTTCGGCATTCGGCCGAGCACCAGTTCGGCGATGCGCACGGCGGCGTCGGGCCGGCTGATGCGGGCGAGATTGTCGCGCCATTCGCTGCCAGAGCGCGGCGCCTTGTGGGCGAAGGCTTCCTTGACGAGTCGGGCACTTCGCGATTTTTCTCGGCCACCGCGCCGAGGTCGTATTCCGTGATCAGTCGCGCATTGCCTTCCTCCTGGCCGGGAATCACCTGGTTGACAATCATCGGGCATTGGGCGGCGATGGCTTCCTGGACGATCGCGCCGCCGGCCTTGCCTGATGACGAGATGGTGCGTCATCATCAATTCGCGGCATCTGGTTCGTCCAGCCGAAGACGCGGACGCGGTCGCCGTGTTCGCGGGTGCGTTCGACGAGCTTGGCCCGCAACTCGGCGTCGCGCCCGACGGTGATGGTGAGCTGGGTGTCGGGGATCTCGAGCAGACGGTCGATGCGCCTTGCCGGCCTTTTCTTTGCCGGAATTGATGACATAGAGCAGCCGGCGGGGTTCACCGCCGACGGGCAGCGGGAGCAGCCCAACGGGAACCTCGGTGAACAGATGGCTGACCGGGAAACCGAGCGTCCGGATTTTCCCCCCGGCCGGAACGCCGGTTTTTTTCAGGACTTCCGCCGTGGCGTCGTTTGCCACGCAAAAGAAGGTCGCTGGGCGAACGGTGCCATGCGGGATTGATCGCCGAGGGAGTCGGTGACCATCGTGATGAACCGGAACGGCCGCTCGGAGTGGTCGCCGAGAACTCTCCCGACGACGAGAGGCATAAACGCGGATAGATGGAAACGATGCAATCAGGCTGGGTTTCGTGGACGATATCGCCGAGCGCATTTTTGAGGCGTCCGAAGCTCGCACCGTTGCCGACCAGCCTGGAATTATCAAGGACGGTATGGATGCCACCCCAGAATTTGGGGGCATACTGGACGATGCCCAGGTAGGCATTTTTGGCGAGGGAGTTGAGGGTGCCGTAGCTGCTCTCGAACAGGTCAAGCACCTCAATTCTCGCGAATCCCAAACGGGCGGGTCGCTTTGGTCCGGCTGTTTGAGGGAACCCGCGCCAGTCTGTTTTCGGGAGTGCATTTCATCTTCTTACTCAGCTCGGGAATTGCGGCAACTTCGTTTTTCATGAACTTCTTTCCAGGTGTGCCGCCGTCCCGAAAGCAATCCTGAGGTTACAGTCATGCACGCCAATTCCAGAACCAGCCGCGTTCTCCTGAAACTACTCGTCTTCGCCGCGAGCCTTGGTGAAATGCAGGCACAGGGAGTCGCGACAGGCCGGATCTCGGGTAGCCTGACAGACAGCTCCGGCGGCGTGCTTACAGGCGCCACCATTCAAGCCACGGATTTGGCGACGGGTACTTCGCGGTCCGCAACCACGGATCGAGCCGGTCGATTTGCCATACCCGATCTGGCAATCGGATCTTACAGCGTAAAGGCTTCAGCTCGAGGTATGGAAACGGCGGTTCGCTCCGAAGTCGTGCTGACTGTCGGCGCGAATCTGGTCCTTGACTTCACGCTGAAGGTTGGCCGCGCGAACGAAAACGTGATTGTGAACGCACAGGTTTCGCGCGTCGAGACTCAAGCCGCCGCCATCTCAACTCTCGTGACCTCCGAGCAATTGCACGATCTGCCGTTGAATGGGCGCGATTTTGAACAGCTGATTTTGCTGGCGCCTGGGGTCTCACTGGTACCTTCCTCGTTGGCACAGACTGTCACCGGAACACCAAACAATCCAATCTACGGCAATCAGAACAACTACTCGGTTTCCGGATCCCGCCCTGTAGGCACGGCGTTCCTGCTCGACAACACCGATATCGGAGACTTCTATAATCATGGGACCGGTTCGGACGTGACGGGCACTGCTCTGGGTGTGGACGCCATCGCGGAATTCCAGATCCTCACCAACACGTACGGCGCTCAGTTCGGAGGCACCGGCGCCGTGGTGAACATTGTCAGCCGATCGGGGGGCAATCAATTTCACGGTTCGGCCTACGAGTTCCTCCGCAACAACGATCTTGACTCGCGCGGGTATTTCGATGTCGATCCAAACGGAAAGCCGACGTCAGCGCCGCCGTACCGCCGAAATCAGTTCGGCGGCCGTCTGGGAGGCCCAATCAGGAAAGACAAGTTATTCTTCTTCGTGAATTACGAGGGCCTTCGATCCTCGCTCGGTCAGACCCAGATCGCATACGTCCCGGAGCCTTACGTGCTGAAAGGCCAGCTTTGCGCCGTCAATCCGCAGGTGAACTCACCAGGAGCGACTACGTGCCCGTCGAGCGAACTGACGCAGGTGGTCCCTGTCGTGCCGGCGATTCAGGAGGCTATTCTGTCGCTGTACCCTCGACCTGCTCTCACCGCACCTGATCTGGGCGGATACGCGCCGTATCCCAACCGTGCAAACCTGCTGACCAGGCAAAACTACTCGTTGGGAAGGTTGGACTATTCGATTTCCCCGCGAGACAATCTGTTCGGACGTTACGTGACGGACTGGACGAACCAAACCAATCCATTTGCCGGCTCCGTGGTTCCTCTCTGGCCGGACCTCGAGATCACCCGCAACGTAATCGTCACGGCCGAGGAAGACCACATATTCGGGCCGGGAGCCGCCAATCTGTTTCGCGTGAGCTTCGTGCGCGACTACTCGAATGGCGATACCACCAACGAAGTGTCCGCGCTGAACCTGTTCCCCAGCCCAGGACGCCAGAACACGGACGTGACCCCGGGAGGAGGCATCAGCACGGTTGGAGCCAATGGGGCCGACCCATTCAGCGTAATCCAAAACAGGATTTCAGTTGGGGATGATTTTCTCCGGACCTGGGGAGCGCACCGGCTAACCGCGGGTGCGTCGTTTAGCAGACTACAGAGCGGCATCGTTGACGGCAACTATCAGAGCGGCGACTTTATTTTTTTCACTCTCTCCAATTTCCTCCTGGGACAGGCGGACCTGTACTACGGAGGCCAGCCGCCCGCTCAAAATTTCAACGACTCGCGCGGCTTCCGCCAGGTCGACTTCTTCCCGTACCTCCAGGACGACTGGAAGGTGCTGCCGAAACTGACGTTGAACCTGGGCCTCCGGTGGGATTTTGCGACGAATCCAGTAGGTATGGGTACTCCGCTCGAAGCCGTGATCAATCCTTTGACCGATAGCGGATACACCCTCACACGCCATGCGTTCGCGCAGAATCCGAATTGGGGGAACTTCGATCCGCGGATTGGCCTGGCTTACGATCCGTTCGCGGATCACAAGACCTCCATCCGGGCCGGCTTCGGAATCTTTCACGAACAAGTGGAAGCTCGGACGTACGCTCTCAGCTACGACAGTGCCCCGCCATCCGCCTTTGTCCTCGACGAACCACCCACTGGAGGAATCCCCTTTCCGGCCATTCAGAATAAGCCGTTGTATCAAAGTCTGGGAGTCAGTTATGCACGCACAACGGAGGCGCCGTACGTGATGCAATACAATCTGACGATCCAGCGGGAGATCTTCGCCCACGCGATTGTATCGCTGGGGTACATCGGCTCTCGCGGCGTCCACCTGTTTTCCATCGTCAACGAAAACCTCCCTGTGCCGTGCAGCGCGGCTCAGAACCCCCTTCCGTCCTGGTGTCCCGCGGCCCCATCCGGCGTTCCTGGCTTGTCGGGCAATCCCTTCACAGGCCTGCTGACAAACCCAAACTTTGGTGTATTGAACGACGCCGCGCCCACCAGCACTTCGCGCTACAACGCCCTTCAGGCATCTCTTAACAGGCAGTTCGGAACGACGTTTCAGGTACAGGCCTCCTGGTCATGGTCCAGGTGCATCGACATCGGCTCCGCCAGCGGTCCGCAGGAAGGCTCGCCCGCTGTGACGGATCCCTACGATCAGTTGCTGGACCGGGGACCCTGTGCGTTCAATCGTTCTCAGAATATTACCGTAAATGGACTCTATTCGCTCCCGTTTGGCCGGAACAGATTGGTTTCGGGTTGGCAGCTCGCGGGGTTGGTGACCGGCGCCTCGGGTCTTCCTGTGAACGTGGTCGACGGCTTCGATCAAAGTCTGGGCGGCGGCGGAGAGGCGCCGCGTCCCAACTATTCCGGAGCAGCGGGGTGCCATCCGTATCAGATACTGAACAGACCGATCGCCGGACCGGCAGTCCAGTACTTCAACCCAGGCTGCTATTCGCTGGAGGCCCCCGGGACCGAAGGGAACGTTGGGAGAGACTCGATCTATGGCCCTGGCTTGTTCAATGTCGATTTTTCGATCATAAAGCGCACGAAGATCAGGGAGAAGTTCGACTCCGAGTTCCGCGCCGAGTTCTTCAATCTTTTCAATCGCGCCAACCTCGGTCTGCCGAATGCGAACGTCTTCACGGGGCCGACGGCGGGCCAAATCACGACGTTGGCGACTCCGCCCCGGCAGATTCAGTTTGCCCTCAGATTGTCATTCTGACCAACCCGGGAGCCGGCATTGAACCCTGAACGACACCACGAAAACTTCTTTAAGGTCTTAAGGATGATAACGATGTGTCTTGCGGCGGCCCCATATGCGGTCGACGAGCCAGGGCTCTTTCAGTCCGTGTGCGACATCATGGTGACATCCGGATTATTTCAGCTGGCGTGGTTCGGTTACGCGGTTGGGAACACGGAGAGAGTAGGCGAGCCGATTGCCTGCTCAGGAAACAAGGACGGTTTTCTCGACGATCTGAAGCTTGCCCTCAGTCAGGATGACTACGAGGATCCGGCGAGCATTGCCATTCGCACCGCGGACTCGTGCTGGATCACCCACCTTGCCGATCATCCCGGCCTCGGTGCCCTTCGACCCGCTTTCCTGCGTTGTGCGTATACTTCCGTGATTTCTGTCGCTGTCAAGCCGCAGGCAAGCGCGTATGGGGCGCTCACCCTTTACTATAGCGATCCGGATCAATTTGACCAGGGGGTCGTCAGCGGTCTGAAGGAACGGGTTGCTCACATACAAGCGGTTTTTGCGGGGCGCCCTCTCAATCCGCGTCCGCGTTCCGAAGAGCTGGAGACCGAGCTCCGAAATCTTATCGATGTGCTGCCGGTGACATTAGCGCTCGTCGACACCAACGGAACATTGCTCCATATGAACCGCCGTATGATTGAACACACGGGTTATACGGTGGAGGATCACGTTTTCCGGAACGCCCCCCGCAAAGTATGGCATCCCTACGATTACGAGCGCGTGATGCTTACATACGTGCGCGGAACTGCCAGCGGACAGCCGTTTTCCTTCGAAGCGCGGCAGTTTCAAATAAAGCTCCAACAGTACCACTGGTTCCTCGTGCAAGCTGCCCCTATTCGGGATGGTGACGGACAGATCATTCGGTGGTGTTCTGTCGGCATCGACATAGAAGAGCGTAAGCAGGCAGAGGACAAAGTACGCCAGAGCGAGCGGGAGGCGCGGCAACTCCTCGATCTTTCGCCGCTGCACATCACCTTGCTGGAGCCCGACGGAAATCGCATCTACAACAACCGCGCAGCTCTCGATTACTACGGTCTCACTCTCGAGGCTTGGCAGAATTCCGATACGCGGAGCCTGATTCATCCGCAGGACGCGGAAATCGGAGTTACCGAAGTTCCGCGGAGATTCCTGGATGGAGTCCCGTTCGAGATCGAATTGCGGCTGCGAAGACGGGACGGTCAGTATCGCTGGTTCCAGTACCGTTTCAGCCCGATGGTGGATGCACAGGGGCGTATCACACGTTGGTATGCGGCGGGAACCGATATCGACGATCGTAAAGCGGCTGAGCAACGGCTCCAGGACGAGAACGTTTCGTTGCGTGAGGAAATCGACAAAACTTCGATGTTCGAGGAGATCGTCGGAGCGTCAGCAGCCTTGAAAAAGGTAGTTTCCCGTGTATCCAAGGTCGCTCCCACCGACTCCAGCGTGCTGATTACCGGCGAGACCGGCACAGGCAAAGAACTGGTTGCCCGGGCGATTCACCGACGCTCGCGACGCTCTCCGCACCCATTTGTGAGTGTGAATTGCGCAGCCGTCCCACGCGACCTCATCGCGTCGGAATTGTTCGGTCATGAGAAGGGCGCTTTTACCGGAGCGACTCAGCGGCGCTTGGGGCGTTTCGAAATGGCCGCCGGAGGCACGATCTTCCTCGATGAAATCGGCGAACTCCCCACCGAAACCCAGGTTGCCCTGTTGCGCGTCCTGCAGGAGCGGGAATTTGAGCGCGTCGGTGGAACTGCGACCATCCGAGCGGACGTTCGGGTGATCGCCGCCACTAATCGCGACCTGGAGGCTACCATCGCCGCGGGCACGTTCCGGAGCGACCTGTTTTACCGACTCAATGTTTTTCCGATTGAGATGCCAACTCTGAGAGAAAGAATCGAAGACATCCCCCTGTTGGTCGAATACTTCCTCGATCGTTACGCGAGAAAGGCGGGGAAGAGTTTTAAAGGTGTGGACAACAGGAGCCTCGATCTGCTCCGATCGTATAGTTGGCCCGGTAATATTCGCGAGTTGCAGAACGTGATCGAACGTTCGGTCATCGTAAATGAGACTGAGATTTTTTCAGTCGATGAGAGTTGGCTCTCCCAACGGCCTCGCGCGCACGAACCGAAGGGCCAGATGGAGCTTTCTCAAAAGCTTGCTGCCCAGGAAAAAGAAGCGATTGAAGAGGCGCTGCGTGAATGCGGAGGACGAGTGTCAGGGCAGTTCGGTGCAGCCGTCAAACTAGGGATGCCGGGAACTACGCTGGAGTCGAAAATCAAGGCATTAAAGATTAACAAGAACCGCTTCAAGCCTCAGGATTCCTGAATATCCCCCGATCAAGTACTCGCTCGACTGTCCCACTTAAGCATCGTAACGAAAGGTCGTGAATTTCCGAGCTTTCGTAACTGTTTCGATCCGGTAAGTTGTTCAGTGTCAATAGTATCCGATTGGCTCTTGGCTTGCATTCCTATACGCAAATAAAAACGGGAGGTACATCTTGCACATTGTGGATCGCCTTTCTGGAAAGGATTAAATGCTGAAGATTCAAAGATCGGCAAACGGCGACGTTGTCTTCACGCTAAGCGGCCGATTGGACAAAGAACACATCGATGAATTGGACGCATTACTACAGTCAGAAGAGGGCGCCCGGCGCATAGTTCTCGACCTGAAAGATGTGACTCTGGCAGGCCAGGAGGGAATTGATTTCCTGGTCGGGTGCGAAGAGCGTCACATCACGCTGATGAATTGCTCACCTTACGTCCGTAAATGGATGTTCCTGGAACGAGCAGAACAAAAAGAACGCGGTCCGAAGTCAGAATGATAACCGACTTTCGAATTGGACTGGAAGTAAAAGACCGCTGGCAAGTGTCTTGATATCTGACTGTCGTATGTAAGGCGGAGCTGGAAAGGAGCAAAAGAATGGCATCACAAGCAACCTGGGCGGGCGATCTGCATGTAGTCATGCACGACGTATCCCTTGATAAACAGGAAAGGCCGGAGCGAGACGCCTGCCGCGACGGCCATCGCGATTCCGCCCTTGCGGAGTCGGTCGGAAACGTAGTGTATCTGGATTCCGGACTCCAGTCCATGTATCTTGACGGCATCGTCGGCCAGTGTGACGCTCTCGCTGAAATGGCAGCTCACATCAAGATGGTCGCCCCAACTGGCACTACCGTACTTATAGAAGGAGAAACTGGCACTGGCAAAGAACTTGCCGCTCATGCCATCCATCGCCTCAGTCCCAGGGGCGCTCGCCCATTCGTCAAGATGAATTGCGCTGCGATTCCGGCAGCGCTATTGGAGAGCGAGTTGTTTGGTCACGAGAGGGGCGCATTCACCGGCGCATTGATGCGCCGCACGGGACGATTTGAGGCCGCGCACACCGGCACACTTTTCCTGGATGAGATCGGCGATATGCCTCTCGAACTCCAGGCAAAGCTCCTTCGCGTATTACAGGAACACGAGTTCGAGCGCCTGGGCAGCAGCAGCCTCGTCAAAGTGGACGTTCGCGTCATCGCGGCAACCAACCAGGATCTTGCGCGACTTGTGGACGAGAAACAATTCCGCGCGGATCTGTTCTATCGACTGAACGTGTATCCCATTTCCATGCCGCCATTACGCCGGCGGGTGCAAGACATCCCCTTGCTTGTGGAGCACTTCGTCAGCCTCTTTAACGAGCGTATGAACAAGCGGATCGATAGTATTCCGCTGGATGCTCTGGAGGCGTTGCTTCAATATCACTGGCCGGGCAACATCCGCGAACTGCAGAATGTGATCGAGCGTTCCGCAGTCCAGACCCCGGGCAACGTCCTGCGCCAGTGCCGCCTTCCCATCCCCAGCCGGCCGGAACCGATCACTTTGGTGGAGGCTGAGCGCGAGCATATTCTGAAGGCGCTCAAGGAGACCAATGGAGTTGTGGGGGGACCTGCAGGCGCAGCTGTTCGGCTCGGAATGAAAAGAAGCACGTTGCTGCACACGATGCGCAGGCGGGGTATTTCGCGCACGATGGCCGCGGGAATGGCCAGTATCTAACGTCTCCGCCGCCTCCTCTCGGACTTGCTGACGAGGTGCGCAGCAGTTTTCCGCCCGGTTCAGATCGGCGTGATGAGCCGGATTCGTTTATTGATCATGGCAGGGCAGACGCCATTCAGGCGCAGCTATGCGCCATAAAACGCGGAAGTTGCTTCAGAAGCAGGCAGAACAAAGCAGAACAAGACACCAAAGACGAGACCGCAACATCATGAACACAGCATCTTACAGGTATTGTTTATTGGCAAGCGTCATCCTCATATCGATCGGCCATTCGACGCTTTTCGGACAGGTTTCAACTGTACAGACGGATCTCTGCTATGACGCGAGTGATCCAAAGGACATTCCTTTGTGGCCCAACGGAGCCCCCGGTGCCATAGGCAGCAATCCATGCACTGACGTCCCTTTTCTGCGCTGGTTCCCGCCCGATGGCACCTCTCCTGCTACGAACACCGCCATTATCGTCATGCCAGGTGGAGGTTATACCGAGTTGATAGATAAAGAAGAGCAGGCTCCGGTCGCTGAGCACTTTGCCAATAAGCTCGGTATTACCACGTTCGTACTTTATTACCGGCTTGTACAGGCGAACGGAACCTACAGATATCCAGTTCCGATGTGGGATGGTCAGCGCGCCGTCCGTCTGGTGCGTGCCAATGCCGCGTTGTATGGAATCGATCCGACCAAAGTGGGAGTCTTTGGATTTTCCGCGGGCGGTCATCTGGCCTCGACCATAGCGATACACTCCGATACCTCCTTCAGTGCGCCGACGGAGGATAGCATCGACTCGACCAATCCCCGGCCCGACTTCGTAGGTCTTGGTTATCCCGTGATCTCCATGGATCCCGCCCAGTATGCCTCGCCAAACTCATTGGCCCATCTGCTCACCAGATACGCAGGAACGGAACTGACGCAACTGGAGACCTATCTCTCCGGTCAGGAGCAGGTAAACAGCACGACGCCGCCCACGTTTCTCTTCGAGAGCTGGGACGATATGCAGATTTCGTCTCAAAACAGCAGCCTTTTCTACGAGGCGCTGAATACAGCGAAAATTCCCAGCGAAGGGCACATGTTTCAAAAGGGGCTGCACGGGGACGGTCTCGCGACAGGACAACCGGAGGAGTACATTTGGCCAGTGCTGTTTCGTAATTGGCTCATGGTGCAGTCCTTGCTCCCCGAGCCGTCCGTCTTGGGCTCGACCTCGAATTAAAGCAC
>CAWBIS010000132.1:0-36651 GCA_963788485.1 Terriglobia bacterium | reverse complement strand
CGAATCGGGTTTTGTCTCCGTCACCGGCACGCCGGAACAACCGGCCAAAGCCGGCTGTTCCATCGCCGATATTTCCGCTGCGATGTACGCCTGCAACGCTATCCTCGCCGCGCTGATCAGCCGGGGCAAGACCGGCGCCGGCTGCCGCATCGATTTATCCATGCTGGAATCGATGGTCGAATGGACGAGCAACCCGCTGTATTACGCGTTCGAGGGCGCGCCACCCCCGCCCCGCGCCGGCGCTGCTCATGCGACGATCTATCCCTACGGCCCATTTCAGGCGGGCGATGGAAGAAACGTCATGCTGGGCCTGCAGAACGAACGTGAGTGGGCGATCTTCTGCGATCGGGTTCTCGAACGGCCCGAACTTGCAATCGATCCCCGATTCTCCACCAACTCGAAGCGGTCCGCCGCCAGAGTGCAATTGAGTAACATCATTACCGAAGTGTTTTCTCCGCTTACCTCCGAACAGGTGATCGAGCGCCTGGATCGAGCGCGAATCGCCAACTCACGGGTGAATGACATGCACGATGTCTGGGCGCATCCTCAACTCAGAGCCCGCGAACGGTGGGTCGAAGTGGATACGCCTGCGGGCACCATTCCGGCTCTCCTGCCTCCCGGGATGACAAAGGCACGCATGGACGCTGTGCCCGCGCTAGGCGAGCACACCGACTCGATCCTCCATGAGCTTGGATATGGCGATGATGTTATAGCGAGGCTGCGAAGCGAAGGAGCGGTATGACCGAAACACTCGCAGAGTTTGCGGCAAACCTGCGTTACGAAGACATCCCGCAGCCGGTCGTCCAACGCGCCGAAGATCTCTTCCTCGACTGGTTCGGTTCGGCGCTCGCGGGCAGGAACGCGCGTGCCGTTGAAGCCATCGAATGCTTTGCCCGGAGTATGGGACCATCCGCCGGGGGCTCCGAGATTTTGATTTCGCGCCGCCGGACAACGCCATTGTTCGCCGCACTGGTAAACGCCGCAGCCTCCCACTTCGCCGAACAGGACGATGTTCACAACGGCTCCGTTTTCCATCCGGGGACGGTTGTTTTCCCGCCTGTTCTTGCTGTAGCTCAGGCGTCGGGAAATTCCGGGCGCGAGTTACTGACCGCGGCGGTCGCGGGTTACGAAACCGGTATTCGCGTGGGCGAGTTTCTGGGCCGTTCGCATTACAAAGTTTTTCATACCACCGGCACCGCGGGAACCATTGCCGCGGCGGCGGCCGCCGGCAACCTGCTGCATCTCACGCCGGGGCAGATGGTCGACGCCTTCGGTTCGGCCGGCACTCAGGCGGCGGGTTTATGGGAGTTCCTGCGCGATGCCGCCGATTCGAAACAACTCCACACCGCCAAAGCCGCGGCCGACGGCCTGCTGTCCGCGTATCTCGCGCAGTCCGGATTCACTGGCGCAAAGCACATCCTCGAAGGGCCGCAGGGGATGGCTGCCGGTATGTCGACCGACGCCGATCCCGCGAGATTGGTCGACCGGCTGGGCGAACGATGGGCGCTTCTCGAAACGTCGTTCAAGTATCACGCCTGCTGCCGCCATACTCATCCCGCGGCTGACGCGTTACTTCAGGTAGTAACTCGGCATAACCTGAATCCGGAAGCCATTGCGCGAGTGACTGCCCTGGTGCATCAGGGCGCGATCGATGTGCTCGGGCTGGTGGATATCCCGCAGACGGTACATCAGGCGAAATTCTCCATGGGGACGGTCCTCGGGCTGATTGCGGTTTTTCATCGCGCCGGTCTGAAGGAATTCGAGGCGCATTTCGACGATTCGCGCGTGGCGGCCTTTCGCCCGAAAGTGAAGATGGTTCTGGACCCGGAGATCGATCGCGCATATCCAGCCCGTTGGATCGGCAAGGTGACCGTCGAGACAGCAGATGGGCGCACATTTCATGGGCGCGTCGACGAGCCGCGCGGCGATCCGGGGAACACACTGACACACGCCGAACTGGAAGAGAAAGCCTTGCGCCTCGCCGATTTCACCGGCGGCGCTACGCCCGTTGAAATGCAGTCGATCTTCGGAAAAATTCGGGAATTGACGATCACGGACAGAGTTGGATTCTTCCTGACATGACCGCACCGCGCTCCTATCTCTTCGTTCCGGGCAATCGTCCGGATCGATTCGCCAAAGCTTATGCAAGCGGAGCCGACGCGGTGATCATCGATCTGGAAGACGCCGTTCCTCCGGCCGACCGAATCGCCGCGCGGGCCCATGTGGCCGAATGGCTATCGCCCGATCACCCGGTCTTGATTCGCGTCAACGGTGCGACCACGGAATGGCACCGCGACGATATCGCTTTATGTGCAAGACCGGGGGTAGCCGGGGTCGTGTTACCCAAAGCAGAGGACCCGGAACAACTCGCGGCCATTCCGCACAGGCGCATACTACCAATCGTCGAAACCGCGCGCGGCTTCTGGAATGCGTCCGATCTCGCTCACGCCCCGAACGTGCAGCGCCTCATGTTCGGCTCCATCGATTTTCAGATCGACTTGAATATTCAGGGCGAAGGCGAGGAGTTACTCTACTTCCGTTCGCGGTTGGTCCTGGTTTCGCGTGTGGCCGGACTGCAACCACCCGTGGACGGCGTCACCACTGCGTTCGATTCTCCGGAATCCGTTCGCGCCGACACGCTGCGCGCGCGCCGTCTGGGCTTCGGCGGGAAACTCTGCATCCATCCGAAACAGATCGCGACGGTGCACGAGTGTTTCGGACCCACCCCCGAAGAGCTGGCGTGGGCGAAGCGTGTAATCTCAGCTGCTGCGAACACAAACGGCGAGGCCATTTCTCTGGAGGGCGAAATGATCGATCGCCCGGTCCTTGCCCGCGCTCAGGCCATGCTGAACTATCGCGCTTCGAATTCCTGAAGCAGGCTGGCGAGGCGTGCTGTCGCCGTTACATCGCCGCCAAACCGGATCGAGTTATAAATCTCCGTGAACTCGACCACCTTCGGTTTTTCTTCTGCGGAAACATGCCGCGCGAATTCGACCGGCGTGAACCATACCGGTTTTTCGAAGCCGCGCCGCGCGAGCACTTTCAACATTCTTTCGTAGAGGATGCTGGCGTCGGCGCGTGACCCTCCCGAGCGAACGATTCGCCGCATCCGCGCTCTCTCTCGCCACCACGCGAACAACGATGGACCGAAGAAATAGCCGAGAGACGCCACAAGCAGCGATGCCAGCGCCCACACGCCCCAACTCCGCGACATCGTCGCGATGCGCGTCTTCCAGGAGTTTCCCGGATTTTCCGCGGCTCGATTCCAGCCCCGCAAAACCGCATCGAATTTCGCCGCGATCGCGATCTGGTGTCCCAGATCGTAGGAGACCACCCACTCATGCCACGCGTGATCGGCGGCGTCAAGGTACATGTTGACGCGCGAGAGCAGGATCGAAGCCCGCCCGGGCGGGCTCCCCGGCGGCGTTGGATCGAACGTCACCCAGCCCGCGCCGTCGAACCACGCCTCCACCCACGCATGCGCATCCGATGCGCGCACCACGTACAGCCCCGAGACCTCGTTGAAATAACCCGTTTCAAAACCCGTGGCGATGCGCGCGGGAATACGTTCCGAGCGCAGCATCACCGCCATCGCCGATGCGAAATACTCGCAATAGCCTTCCCGGCGCACGAACAGGAAATCGGACAGAGGATCGCGCACCGGGTTTTCCGGACCCTCCAGCTTGTATTTGAAATCCCTTTGCAGATGACTCTGGATGCGCAGCGCTCGCTCGATGGGCGCCCCGTCGCCCGACCATCTGCGCGCCAGCTCATAGATGCGCGGATTCAGCGGCGGCAGCTCCAGATATCGTCCGCGTTCGGACGGCATGAGAGGCGCGGGGAGCGGCGGCCCGGAGTGCGCCGAAACTTCATACCGGAGGGTCTCCCGAAAAGGGCCGAACACCCGGAACGCGCCCTCCGGCGTTGCCACCAGATTCCGGGCGTCGATATTGATGAATTCGGGAACGCCGGCGATGAATAAGGCGCCCGTGCCGGAATTCTGCAGGTCGACGCGATAGATCAGACGATGGCCATCGCGGCGGGAGCGCTGCGATTCATCGGCGACTTCGGCATAACCATGCACCGTCGGAATGGCGCGGCCCGGCAGCGGCGGTTCCGACCAGCGCCTGCCATCGAAGCGGCTCAACGCCGCGCCCCGCCACTTTGCATCCGGCGGCAGCGCGCGCGAATAGGGCAGGATGTGCATGACGGCGCGATCGTCCCGGCTGATCTTCCCGAATCCGCCGAGATCCACGACGTTCGAAAAGCCGGTCAGGCGGGGGCTGTTCGGAAAGAGCATCGCCGCCATTCGCGCCGTGCGCGGCACCAGCAAAAACAGCCCGGCCGTGATGATCAGGATCCCGCAGGTGCAGGCGAGCGCGACCATCCCCAGCCGCCACGCGATGCGCCCGCGCGAGGGCGCGACGATCTGCTTGCCACGTTCCATTCCCCGCCGGAGTTCGGCGCTCGTGAACGCCGCAATGGCGAATACCACGTAGAGCGCGAGACAGGCGAAGAAGCTCGACTGCGTCGACAGGATGGCAGCGGCGATCAGTTCGATAAACGAAATGACGCTCGTATAAACGTAATCGCGGCTGGAACGCGCGGTGAGGATCTTGATTGTGGCGAGAAAGCAGACGCCATGGACGGTGGTCGTGAGGAAGTCGTGCGAGATGAAATACAGGTCGATGGGAAAGAAGGCGACGTATGCGAGTGCCGTGAGCGAGACGATTCTCGCTGGGATTTCAAGGCGCAGAAATCCCGCTACCATGGCGGCGCGGATCAGAAGCCCGAGGAAGGTCAGGATCAGCGTCGGGCGATCCAGATATCCGGTGCCGGCCAGAGCGAAATACCCGCTGGTGAGCAGGCCGAGCAGCGAAAATTGAAAAAAACGCTCGACGGGCACAGCTTTCAGTTTAGCGGCTTATTTTGCCTGCACGGCTTTCTGCATCGCCCGCACCAGCGCCGTCAGATTGGCTTTGGGCGTATCGTTCCACTTCACCATCACCAGATACGAGCCCTCCTGAAATTTGACAGTCTGTGCCTCGGCGCGCGCGCGCTGCATGGCGTCGAACGCGCTTCCGCTCACCTTGTACCAGCAGACCCATACCTGCGCGCCGCTCTGGGCGTCAGCCTGGCCCTTGTAATCCGCCCTCCAGCACTGAGGTTCGCCGGCGGCCGGAATGGCCGAAGGCGCGGCGGCCCGGACGAGCGTCGTCCGCGTCCATCCGGGAGACACCGACTGTGGCAGATCCGGCGCGGGCGCCTGTGTCGTGCCGCAGCCGGCGAGCAGGATGGAGACGGATAGTAAACTGAAAAGTTCTTGTCTGCCAATCACCTCCGTAAGATAACAACCTTGACAGCGAATGGCTAAATTTAAACCTGTCAGGAAGAAGTCCGACGACGCGCCGCCGCAAATGAAGGCGGGTTTGCCCTGTATCGTATTTCTCGTACTGGGGATGATTCTGACGATGTTGCTGCTTTATGAGGTGATGAAAAATGCGTCCTGACGGCCGACGGCCGGATGAATTACGCCCGGTCGAGATTGCAACCGGGTATCTGAAAACCGCCGAGGGCTCGGCGCTTATTACCGTCGGCAACACGCAGGTGCTCTGCGCCGCGAGCGTGGAGAATTCGGTGCCTGCGTTTTTGCGCAATACCGGTAAAGGTTGGGTGACGGCGGAGTATTCGATGCTGCCGCGCGCCACGGGCACGAGGACCCCGCGCGAAGTGGCCAAAGGCAGGCCGAGCGGGCGCACGCACGAAATCCAGCGGCTGATCGGGAGATCGCTCCGCGCGGTGATCGATCTGACTATTCTGGGCGAACGCTCGATCATCCTCGATTGCGACGTGCTGCAGGCCGATGGCGGCACGCGCGTGGCTTCAATCACCGGCGCGTATGTGGCGCTGGCGCTGGCGGTGAAGCAGATGCTTCGGTATAAAGCGACTTCGAAGTCGCCGCTGACCGGGGCTGTGGCCGCGATCAGCGTGGGCATCCTTGCCGGCGAAGCCATTCTCGATCTGTGCTACGAGGAAGACTCGCGCGCGGATGTTGATGCCAATGTGGTCATGACGGATACCGGCCGTTTCGTCGAATTTCAGGCAACCGCGGAGCACAAGACCTTCGACGACGGTCAGATGAATCAGATGACCCATCTGGCCAAAGCTGGAGTCGCGGAACTGCTTGAGCTGCAAAAAGCGGCGATCGACGCGTCGTGAAGATCTGGTGCGCAACCGGTAATCCGGGGAAATTGCGCGAATTCCAACTCGCCGGCGTATTACTCGAAGTCGATATCCAGCCGCTGGCGGGTTTGAAGGAGATCGTGGCTCCGGAAGAGAGCGGCGCAACGTTCGCGGAGAACGCGCGGCTGAAAGCGGCTTATTACAGCCGGTTCGCACCCGGGCCTTTGTTCGCGGACGATTCCGGCCTCGAAGTCGATGCGCTCGGCGGTGCGCCGGGTGTTTATTCGGCGCGCTACGCCGGACCGGACGCAAACGATCGGGCGAACAACGAGCTCCTCCTCGAGCGGCTCGGCAACCATACGATCCGCACCGCGCGATTCGTCTGTGTGATTGCCCTTGCCCGCGCGGGAGAAGTTCTCGCGACGTTTCGCGGCGAAGTGGAAGGCGAGATATTGCACGCGCCGCGCGGCCCCGGCGGTTTCGGCTACGATCCCCTCTTCTATTACCCGCCTTTTGGCTGCTCCTTCGGTGAAGTCGATGGGCCGAAGAAGTTCGACGTCAGCCATCGCGGAAAAGCGCTGCGCGCCTTGCTGCAGCATCTGGCGCCACGCTAACATTCGTCATGCCGTTCAGACAACGGGCCGAGCGGTACTTCGAATTCGCCGCGCTGGGCACGAACTGGAAGACGGAATGCCTCGCCGGCGTCACCACGTTCATGACGATGGCGTACATCATCTTCGTGAACCCTTCGATCCTGCACGAAGCCGGTATGCCCGCCGCCGGAGTTACGGCGGCGACGTGCCTCGCCGCGGCCGTCGGCAGCATCCTGATGGGAGCCTTCGCCCGGTATCCGATCGCGCTGGCGCCGGGCATGGGCTTGAACGCTTACTTCACGTACTCAGTCGTGAAAGGCATGGGCGTCGATTGGCATGTTGCGCTCGGCGCGGTTTTCCTCTCGGGCGTGGCGTTTCTGGTCCTGACGGCCGCCGGTGTGCGCCAGATGATCGTGGCGGCCATCCCGCACGAACTGTATTCCGCGGTCGCGGCCGGCGTGGGATTGTTCATTGCGTTGATCGGATTCCGCAACGCCGGGATTATCGTGCCCGACCCCTCGACCACCGTTACGCTGGGCAATCTGCACAGCCCGTCCACGCTGCTGGCGCTTTTCGGATTGCTGGTGATTGCCGTCCTGCTGGGCGCGGGGATCCGGTCCGCCATCCTGATCGGCGTGATCCTGACGTGGCTTCTCGCCGTGCTGACCGGAACCGTGCACTGGCAGCCGCAGCCATACAGCTTTCGGGATATTACATCGACCGCAATGCAACTGGACGTGCGCGGCGCGCTGCGGCTCGGGTTGCTGGAAATCGTTTTCGTGTTTCTGTTTGTCGACCTCTTCGATAACGTCGGCACGCTGCTGGCCGTGGGCAAGAAAGCCGGCTTGTTCCAGCGCGCCGCCGGCGTGCCTCGTATCAATCGCATTCTGTTCAGCGATGCCATCGCGACCGTAGCCGGCTCCATGGCCGGGACATCTACGGTCGTCAGTTACATCGAAAGCACGGCGGGCGTGGCGGCGGGCGGTAAGTCGGGAGTTACTTCCATCGTGACCGGAGCGCTGTTCGGCGTGGCGCTGTTCATCGCGCCGCTGGCGGGGGCGATTCCGAGTTCCGCGACCGCGCCCGCGCTTATCGTGGTGGGGAGCATGATGATGACCGCCGCGGCTGAAATCGCGTGGAACGATCCGGAGATTTCGATTCCGGCATTCCTGACGATGACGGCGATCCCTCTGACTTACAGCATCGCCAACGGACTGGCCTTCGGGTTCTGCGCTTATACGTTGATCAAGGTGTTGCGCGGACGTTTCCGCCAGGTGAACTGGATGGTCTACGTCCTGACGGCCTTATTCCTGGTGCGATTCTACTGGATCTGATGTAATAGCTTAATTAATTTCATGCAGGGGTTGGGAGGTCTTGAATGAACGGTCGCCGTTTTCTCGGTCTTTTGTCGCTGCTGGCGATATCGATGCCCGCATGGGCGCAGATCTCCGCTTCGATCGCCGGTCATGTGGAAGACGCTTCCGGCGCGGGTGTGCAAGGGGCCAGCGTCACCGTGACAAGCCTGGAAACGGGCGCGACCCGCACGGTATTAACCGGTGAAATGGGCGATTTCGAGGTGCTTTCGCTGCCGCTCGGACCGCAGGAAGTGAAGGCTGAAAAGCAGGGTTTCAAATCGGTGCTGCGCACCGGAGTCGATCTGGAGGTCGGGCAGCAGGCGGTGCTGAACCTGCGGCTGGAAGTTGGCGATGTGTCGCAGCAGGTGGATGTGACGGAAGAAACGCCGCTCATCAACACCACGACGGATCCGATTTCAGGCATGGTTGGAGAGAAGCAGGTAAAAGAACTTCCCCTCAACGGCCGCAGTTTCGATAACCTCATCACGCTGAATCCCGGTGCGATCGATTTCACCCTCAAGAGCGCCAACACCAGCACCAGCAACGGGAACACGTTTTCGGTCGACGGGCGCCGCCCGGCGGATAATCTTTTTCTGTTGAACGGTATCGAATATACCGGATCGAGCCAGCTCGCCATCAGTCCGGGCGGAGTAAGCGGCGAGTTACTCGGCATCGACGCGGTTCGCGAATTCAATGTGCTGGAAGATACCTACTCCGCGCAGTACGGAAAGCGCTCCGGCGCGCAGGTCAGCGTGGTCACTCAGTCGGGAACCAACGAACTGCATGGCTCGCTGTTCGAGTTCATCCGCAACAGCGATCTGGACGCGAAGAACTATTTCGACCAGAACAAAATTCCGCCTTTTCGCCGGAATCAGTTCGGCGCCGCGCTGGGAGGCCCGCTGAAGAAGAACAAACTGTTTCTGTTCGGCAATTACGAGGGATTCCGGCAGGCTCTCGCTCTCAGCAATGTCACCGTCGTTCCGGATAATCTCGTCCGCCAGGGCGAGTTGCCCAGCAGCACCACCGGCATCTATTCCACCCCGTCGAATCTTAATCCGGCGATGTTGAAATACATGTCCATGTGGCCCGCGGTGAATGGCCCGGAGCTTTACGTCAACGGTCAGCCCAGCGGCGCCGCATTGTCATATAACAATCCGAACGAAAACATCCGCGAGGATTTCGGGACCACGCGAATGGATTACTCCATCAGCGACAGCGACACTCTTACGGGCGCTTACACAATCGACGACGGGCGCAGCCTGATCCCGCAGGCCGATCCTTTGTTCGGGTCCATATCGTTTCTGCGAAATCAGGTGGCCAGCCTGCAGGAAACCCACATTATTTCGCCCCAGATGCTGAATATTTTCCGGTTCGGATTTTCGCGCGCCGGATATGCTCTGGATCCGGTGTCGCTCGCTTCCTTCGACCCGGATCTCTCGTTCGTTACCGGCCAGGGTCCGGGCGGAATCACGATCGGCGGTGGAAACACCACGACCGGATCCGCCGCACTGACGGCAGCCGGTCCGAATAATGCCGCCAACGTGTGGAACAGAAGAAACCTGTTTACCACATCCGACGATCTGCAGACCACGATCGGCATGCATCAGATCAGCGCCGGCGCGTGGTTTCAGCGGGTGCAGGATAATGAAGACTCGGCGTCGCGCACTACGGGAGTTGCCACCTTCGCTTCACTTGCGACGTTTCTCGCCGGTACGACGACTACATTCCAGGTGGTGCCCGACCCGAACGAACTGGGCTGGAGAAGTTTCTTCGGCGGACTGTATGTCGAGGACACAATGCGCGTGCGGCGCAACCTTACCATCAACGCAGGTTTGCGGGACGAATTCACTACTGGCTGGAACGAGGAATCGGGCAGAGCGGCAAACTACATCACCAACGGTATGGGCGTTCTGGAAACCACGCCGATTGTGGGCAACTCGGTATTCACGCAGAACAATGCGAAACATCTGCTCTCGCCCCGGGTGGGTCTCGCCTGGGACGTCTTCGGGACCGGCAAGACATCGATTCGGGCGGGCTTCGGCACTTACTATTCGTTGATCGACGATCTGAGCTTCCTGCTTAATTCTTTGCCGCCCGCCAACGGTTCCGCGTCCTATTCCGGCGCATTGCTGCCCCACATTCCGGTGACCCCGGGTGTGCTGCCGCCGCCCTCCTGCGGACCGGGTGTGCCTGCTCCCTGCACCACGTTTGCTCCGCAGGGAGTCTCGCCCAATGCACAAACGCCCACGGTGCAGGAATGGAGCTTTCGGGTAGAGCAGCAGTTGAGCGCGAACACGGTGCTGCGCGTCGGCTATGTCGGATCGCATGGATATCACGGGCTGATCAGCGTGGACGCCAACAGCATTCCGGCCGAGGTTTGCCAGAGCGCGGGCGGTTGCACCTCCGGCGGCGACGGCACGGCAAGAGGCACGGTGCCGCTGGGCGCGCTCTACATACCCGTGCAGTCAACCCGTCCCAATCCCTATCTGGGCGCCGGCTTCTTCTGGTACACGGAAGGGAACTCAAGTTACAACGCACTCCAGATCGATCTTGTACGGCGCCTTACCCGCGGCCTTCAGATTCGCGGTAACTTCACGTGGTCGAAGAATCTGGATATGAACTCCGCGCCGACCGGTGCACAGGCCAGCAACGAAGCGCAGATGATTATGGACCGGAACGATCTGCAGATGGACTGGGGCCCGGCGGCATTCAATGCGGCGGCTCAATCCAGCATCTCAGGCAGCTACGAACTGCCGTTTGCGAGAAGCGGCCACGGGCTGGCCTCGCGTTTGATCGGGGGGTGGCAGCTGAACGGAATCGCCACGCTGCTGAGCGGTTTTCCGATTACCCCGCAGGCCGGCTCGAATGTCTCGGGGGACGGAGATACGCGGAATCCGGATCGTCCGTCGCTCAATCCGGCGTTCAGCGGACCGGTGATCACCGGCAATCCGAATCAGTGGTTCAACCCCGCGGCGTTCATTCTGCCGACGCCGGGCACGTGGGGAAATCTGGGGCGGGGCGTTTATAACGGTCCTGGATTGGCCGAACTGGATCTGTCGCTGTTGAAGCGAATTGCGATCTCGGAGCGGCTGAATCTGCAGTTCCGCGCGGAGTGCTTCAATATAGCCAATCGCGCGAACTTCGCCACGCCTAATTTGATTGTGTTTTCAAACGGCGCGATCAGCCCTTCAGCGGGACTGATCAGCAGCACGGTGACCACTTCGCGTCAGATGCAGTTCGCGTTGAAGCTGGTCTTTTAAGGAACGCACAAAACGGTCGGGCGTTCGTTTAGCGATCGCGTTCTGTGATGAGATCGGTCAGAGTGCAGAGGGCGCGCTGATAGGGGCTGTCCGGGAACTCGGCGACCAACTGCCGCGCACGATCGGTGAACTGCTGGGCGCGTTCGCGGGTGCGCCGGATGCCGCCGCGGCGTTCGATCATCGAGTAGATCTCGGCAAAAGGCGCCTGATCGTAAGCCCTGTCGCGGAGCACGATCTCTACTTCGCGCCGCTCGGCCGCATTCGCGTGCTCGAGCGCATAGACCAGGGGGAGGGTGACCTTGCCTTCTTTGAGATCGCCGCCGACCGGCTTGCCGAGGGTCTGCTCGCGGGAGGTGAAATCGAGCATATCGTCAATCAACTGGAACGCCATGCCGAGATTCCACGCGAACTCGCCCAGCTTCTCCTCGGTTTCGGTGGACGCGCCGGCGGAGACCGCGCCCAGCTTGGCGCAGGCGGAGAACAGGCAGGCGGTTTTGCGGTCGACCAGTTCCATGCAGTCGGCTTCGGTGATTTCGATGCGGCCGATGCGGTCCAGCTGGATCAGTTCGCCTTCGACCATCATCTGAGTGAGGCTGATAAGCAGGTCGAGCACATGGAAATTCCGCTCGCGCAGCGCCACATGAAACGCCTGCATGTAGAGCCAGTCGCCCGCGAGCACGCACGTATGATTGCCCCACTGCACGTTGGCCGACGGGCGGCCGCGGCGCGTTTGCGCCACATCGATCACGTCGTCGTGAACCAGCGTGGCGGCGTGGATCATTTCCACTACCGCGCCGAGCTGGACGGCACTGTTGCCATCACCGCCGGCAAAGCGCGCGCATAACAGCAGAAGCGCCGGGCGCAGACGCTTGCCGCCGCTCTGCTGCAGGTATCGGCCGATGGTGGTGACGGTCTCGACCGAGGCCAGCGATTCCACATTGATCGCCTTCTCGACCTGTTCCAGGTCGGCCCGCACGAGGTCGAAGATCTCGGCCGCGGATAAGACCTGCTTTGTCCCCTCAGTTGCCATCGGAAACCTCAGTGTAACGGGTTGGTTTTGATGGGCGCAAACCTCTTCTCAAGCAGAGACGGTCGAAATTGGTACTGGTAATACCGGCGATCAGCTCCGGAGTGGTTCCGCGCACTTCCGCCAGTTTGCGTGCGGTTTCGATCATCATCGAAGGTTCGTTGCGCTTGCCGCGGTAGGGAATGGGAGCGAGGTAGGGCGCGTCGGTTTCGATCAACAGGCGGTCATCCGGCGTGATGCGGGCCGATTCGCGGACGTTTCCGGCGGTCTTGAAGGTCAGGACGCCGCCGTAAGCGAGATGGAAACCCATGTCGAGCGCCTCTTTGGCCTGTGCGGGATCGCCGGTGAAACAGTGCAGGATGCCCTCACCGATGCGTTGATCGCGGAGGATCGACATGGTATCTTCCCAGGCTTCGCGGGTGTGGATGGTGACGGGCAGATCCAGGTCACGCGCGAGCTTCAGTTGCGCGATGAAGACTTCGCGCTGGACTTCCCGGGGCGAGAAGTCGTAATGGTAATCGAGGCCGATTTCGCCGAATGCGACCACCCTTGGACTCGCAGCGAGGGTGCGAAGGTTGTCAAACGTTTGCGGCGCGACCTTGGCGGCATCGTGCGGATGCACACCGATGGATGCGTAGACCTGCGGATATTTTTCGGCGATGCGGACGGCACGGTCGATCTCGGGCGGACCGTCACCGGTGCCGATAGTCAGAATGCGGGTGACACCGGCTTCGGCGGCGCGGTCGAGAACGGCGTCGAGGTCGTCCGCAAAACGACGGTCGTCGAGGTGACAATGGGAATCGACGAACATTACTTGAGGCGGGCGCCGACCGGCACATCCTCAAGGAAACTCGCGAGGATGGGCTTGCCGCCTTCGAGCGACGCCGCTACGATCATGCCGTTTGATTCGATGCCGCGCAGCTTGCGCGGATGCAGGTTGGCGACAATTACGACCTTGCGCCCGATCAGCTTTTCCGGTTCGTAGACGGCCGCGATGCCCGCCACGATGGTGCGGGGTTCGGGTTCACCGATGTCGACTTTGAGATGGAGAAGCTTGTCCGCGCCCTTCACGCGCTCGGCCGAGAGCACCTGGCCGACGCGGAGATCGACCTTGCCGAAGTCTTCGATATCGACCTTCGGGGATGGCGGCAGGATGGCGCCTTCGGGTTCGGGTTCTTTTGCGGCAACAGGTTTGCCGAGCAACTTCGCCTGACGTGCTGTTTCTTGGTCTTCGAGGGCTCTCATGCGGTCGATCGCGCTCTTCGCTTCGATGCGCGGGAAGACGGGGGCGATCATGCCGATCTTCTGCTCCGCCGGGAGCTGCCCCCACGCGAGTTTGGCGATTTCGAGCGATTCGAGCGGCTGCGTCATGCCGAGTTGGGTCCAGATGCTTGCGGTCGATTCCGGCAGGACGGGGTGAAGCAGAGCGACCGCGATGCGCAGGGTTTCGGCGGACGCGTAGAGAGCATCGTTGAGTTGCTGCTGAGCGCCGGGCTCGGTGGACTTCGCCAGCTTCCACGGCGCTTGTTCGACGATGAATTTATCCACGTCCGAGAGCATCGACCAGATGGCTTCGAGCCCCCGCGAAAATTCGAACCCATCGAAGGCGCGGGTCGCGGCGTCAATGGCTTTGACGGCCGAGGCTTCGAGCGAATGCAAGGCTGCCGACGGGGCGGGGATCACGCCTTCGCGGTACTGCTTGATCATCGTAAGCGTGCGGCTGGCGAGATTGCCGAGGCCGTTCGCGAGTTCGGAGTTATAGCGGCCAACGAGCGCATCGAAACTGAAACTGCCGTCCTGCCCGAACACGACCTCGCGGAACAGGAAGTAGCGCAGAGCTTCAAGACCCATCACCTGGCGGATGGGTTCGGCGCGCACGATGTTGCCGCGCGACTTGCTCATCTTGTCGTTCTCAAACAACAGCCAGCCGTGGGCGAAGATGCGTTTGGGCAGAGGGACATCGCCCGCCATCAGAAACGCGGGCCAGAAGACGGCGTGGAAGCGGACAATTTCCTTGCCGATGAGATGCAGGTCGGCGGGCCAGAGGTTGGTGCCTTTAACGGCGCTGATGTAGCCGATGAGCGCGTCGAACCAGACATAGGCGACGTGTTTGCCCTCGAGCGGAACGCCCCATTTGAGAGTGGTGCGGCTGATGGAAAGGTCCTGAAGGCCGCCGCGCACGAAGCTGACGACTTCGTTGCGGCGGGATTCGGGCGCGATGAAATCGGGATTGTCTTCGTAGTGCTTGAGCAGCTTATCCGCGAAAGCAGAGAGCTTGAAGAAGTAATTCTCTTCGGTGACGGTCTCGGTGGGGCGTCCGCAATCGGGGCAGGGATCGCCAGGTTTGGCGTCGTTCACATAGAGTTCGTCGAAGACGCAATACTGGCCGGTGTAAGTGCCTTTATAGACGTAGCCGTTCGCCTTGCAGCGTTCGAAAAGCCAGCGCACGGTTTCGTAGTGGCGCGGGTCGGTGGTGCGGATGTAGTGGTCGTACCGGATGCCGAGCGTGTCCCACTGGCTGCGGAATTCGTTCGAGACGAGCGTGGTGAACTCTTCCGGCGATTTGCCCGCCGCCTGGGCGGAGCGTTCGACCTTCTGGCCATGCTCGTCGGTGCCCGTGGTGAGGGCCACGTCGAAACCCTGCATACGCTTGAAGCGCTTGATGGTGTCGGCGGCGAGGGTGGTGTAAGTGTGGCCGATGTGCGGCGCGGCGTTCACGTAGTAGAGCGGCGTCGTTAAGTAATATTTCATTGCTTTTGTTTTAAGTATGCGAAAGCGGCTTCGGCCAGAACCTGCTTGAGCGGAACGCCGGACTCGGATGCGATTTTGCGGGCGTCTTCGTACTCGGGCGCGAAGCCCTGTTCGCCGGCTTTGACGCGCAGCTTGCCGTGGGGTGTGGCTACTTCCACCCATTCGCGCGATTGCACGCGGCGTTCGGCGGTATGGAAACGGACGCCGAGGGTGGTGGTTTCGCGGAAGAGAATGCCAACGAGTTCTTCGCGCTTCTCGGGGGCGGCGATGATCTGAAGCAGTACGCCTGGGCGTCCTTTTTTCATCTGCACCGGAATCACGAGGGCATCGAGCGCGCCGGCATCGAACAGCCGTTCCATGGTGTAGCCGATCAGTTGCGGCGAAGCATCGTCGATATTGGCTTCGATCACCGTGACTGCGGTGGCTTGGGAGGCACCGGAGCTTTCGCCGATCAGGACGCGGACGACGTTGGCATGTTCCTTGAAGTCGCGATCGCCCGCGCCATAGCCGATGGATTGGACGCACATCGGGGGCATGGCGCCGAAGTTTGTGGCGAGGGCCGCGACCACGGCCGCGCCGGTGGGGGTGGTCAGTTCGAGGGCGGGTCCGCGGGCGTAAATGGGTTTGTTTTTGAGAAGCGCCGCGGTGGCCGGGGCGGGGACGGGAAGCACGCCATGCTCGGTGTTTACGGTGCCGCTGCCGACATTGATGGGCGAGCAGTGGATGGCCTCGACGCCCAGCGTGTCGAGCGCGAGACAGATGCCGACGATATCGCAGATGGAATCGACCGCGCCTACTTCGTGGAAGTGAACCTTTTCGATATCGACGCCGTGAATGGCGGATTCGGCCTCGCCGAGCACGCGGAAGACGCGCTCCGACTTCGTTTTTGCGGCTTCGGGGAGATCGGCGGCGTGGATGAGCTTGAGGATTCCGCTGAGATGGCGATGCTTCGGGGGTTCATTCGCGGCCACGCGGAACTTGAGCGCGCTGACGCCGCGGCGCTGGACGCGGTCCCATTGGATGGACGCGCCGATGGCGAAGGATTCGAGCGCGCGGGAGATGCCAGGCTGGCCGGCGCCCGCGTCGGCCAGAGCGGCCACCAGCATGTCTCCAGCGAGTCCGGAGAACGCGTCGATGTAACAGAGCTTCATTCGGCTATTCCAGTTTAGAATCGAGGCTCCGGCGGTTCGAGCATTCGAAAAAACGAACTCATTCGGCGGCGACGGCCCCGAGTCGCAGTAGAGCACATGAAGTTGCGGCTGGAGGGTAAGGGCGCGGCAGGTTGTTGAAAATGCGGCGCGGAATTTGGTGACCGGGCCGGGAGGTTATCCGAGATCGGGAGAGGGGAGGGTTTGGGAGACACTCTTCGGTGCGACGGGAGTCGCCGATACTGGTGCCGAGATAAGAACGTCCCAGCATCTTGGCGGCTGGCAGGGAAGACCCGGAGCCGCTGAAGGGATCGAGCACGGCACTTCCGGGCGTTGTGAACGCTTCGATCAATGGCGTGAGTATCGAGAGCGGCTTTTGAGTCGGATGAAGCTTGTTTCCGGTGTACGTTCTCCACGAGGTCACGTCGGCGGGACGTTCAGGCCGTTCGCATGGCCGCCCTTTCGCAAGCAGGTACGCGCATCCATGCTGACGCGGAAGCCCGCCGCGCGGTACGCCTGCAGGAAGCGATCGGCGTTCGGCCAGCCGTAGAAGCTGACGCCGAAGCTGTCGGCTTTCAAAACGTGGAACATTTCCGCAAAGGCCGGATTTGAGCAACGCGAAATTGTGGTCGTTCGGAATGGTGCGGCCGGCCCGCAATTTGTAGTGGGTGATGTAGGGCGGGTCGGCGAGCACGAAATTCACGCCGCCGGCGGGAAGCTGCGCAAGCACGGAGACACAATCGCCGTGGATGATGGTGTCGCGGGGATGGCGGCTACTCCCCGATTAGGGCGCGGGCGTTGCGGCGCAGCTCGTCCGCATCTCCGCGCCTGCGGCTTTCGGACGATCGAAGCAGTTGAGCTCTTCGATGCAGTCCCGGATCGTGTCGACCAGCGCGGGAACCATCTTCGCGGCCTGCCAGATTTCGCGCTCGACGGCATCGCTGGCGGCCCCAGCGTCCAGCATCGCGGATATTTCATCGAGCCGTTCCTGCGTGCGCGTAGCGGCGTTGACGGCACTCGGGAGCTGTTCGGCTCGTTTGCGCCGCGGCTCCGGCTCGCATTCGAGCGGGTTGACATCGACCTTATCGCCGGATCGGACGAATTCCCCGTCGATAAACGCGTTGTATTCGGCTTTCTCGGCCGAGCGCGCGCGGACGCGAAGGTTTCCGGTGCGGTCATCATGTACGTCACGAGGTACTGGCGCTCGCGGGGGAGCCAAAACAACCTATTGACAGCAAGCGGCTAGAGCACCTTCGCCCCCGTTCATGGGGTCACGCCGGAACAGGCAAGGAAGGGGAACACAGCCCGGCGCGGGCCGGGCCCGGAGTTTGGACCTAACTGCGGATTATCGGAAGTTATGCAAACGGAAGACAAAGGTCATGTCTGATCTGGTACCGCCTCCGAGCGATACCGTCCCCTTGCCAAAACCGCTTGTTCAGCAAGGCGGCTAAGCTGTTCCACCAAACCGGTGAGACGAAATCTGTTCACCACGCCACCTCCGAGTGTCTCAGCAGGCAGGCGTTCAATCAGGCCCGCTTTTTGCATCTTGTGAATTCGGCGCTCGATCGTCCGCTTACCAACACCGATGCGGTCCGCGATAGTGGTGATCTTCGGATAGGGAAGATTCGCCGCCTCCCACCAATGCATATTCAGGTTCAGCAAGACAAGAACGTCCACGGGGTCAAGGTTGAGTTCGCGGTGCGCCTGGATCAGTATGTTCGGTACCACCTGAAAGCCCGCCTGTAAGGCCGTCCCCCATTTATCCCGCGCGGCGTTCGGCATCGGGATGGCGCCGAGGATGTCTGGTCCGAGACTCTCCATGCTGCCATCGTAACACGACGAGACAGGAATACTTTTCAGGAATACTAATAGATGAATAATATTATTATTGTACCGTCACTGGTGTCGCAGCTGTATGTCACCTATGCCGCGTGAATCAATCATACAAATACCGTTTAAGTTATATAAAACAGAGGAATTAAACTTTTCTGTTAGAAAAATTAGTGCTATAGTTTCGATTGTAGAAAGTTTTCTGCAACAGAAAAAAGGCGGCGTGGTTTCACCTCTGGATCGCGCGAATCCAGGAGCTACTTACCCTCACCGCCCGCACAGAACCCTCGTAGCCAAAGAATTGCGACCCCTCGGCTTATAGGATTCCTCTTCAATTTATCACGAACAGCCGCTCCGATGCGGCTTTTTGTTTCTCTTCGCCTGCACCCCCCCGGCGCAGATCCGTCACCACCGCCGGGCGATGACTTGTGAATTCTCGACCAGCTCCTGAAACCTTCGGTAATCGTGCGTGATCGCCTGCGCCAGCTCGTAGAGGTGCCGCAGTAGATCCTCTCGACCCTCAGCTCGCCCGGCTTCAGGTGGACACCGGCGGGGACGCCCGCGAGCACGCGCTCGCGCACGTCGGCCGGCGCGTCGATCCTGACTCTGCGGCCGGGGCGAGGCGGCGGGTTTTCTCCAGCTCGTCTGCGAGCCGGGCTCGGCGATAGCACTCGACGGCGAGTCCGCGCCGCGCGCTACGCGCTCCAATCGCTCGATGAGCTGCTGGCGGTCGATCAGAAACGTGCGACCGGCCTAATATCCACCGAAGCGACCGTAGGCTGGTCTCGTGCCGCGGAAATCCGAATGGATCGAGCAACTTCTGGTCGCTCTCGACGAGCCGCGCGCCTTCACTGCCCCGTCGTCGACCGCGCCGTGCTCCAAGGCGTGCTCCGCATCGAGCGCCGCACCGCGATCCGGCTAATGGCCTCAATTCAACGTGTTTTGTCACAGTTGTGACTTTCAGCTTGCTCCGACAGAGCGCGCTATGTTTGATAGTGAATGATAAAGGACACCTGGAGGCTCATTTTATGGGCATAGAAATTTCTGGTTTGGGCGAACTTCAAAGGGACCTCGAAAACGCCAAACGCGCTCTGCAATCACTCGATGGCGATCTGGCGCGGGTTAATGTTGATCCCGATGACCCGGCGAGCATCGATGCTGCCATCCGCGAAGTGGAGGCCATCATCGACGAGAAAGTCAGACCTTATCGCGGGAGCCAAGTGGTGGACGAGATCACAGCCAACTTAAAGGAGCGGGCTCGCGAATACATTCGTAGACGAGCCCGCGGGGAGGAATGACCACCGCTTCCTTGACCCCCGTGCCGCGCAGCCTTGCGGCTCTCTCAGCGAGAGCCCCGGCGATGTTCGTTTCCGATGAACGGACGGCCGAGCCGTTCTTCGATTTTTTCACGTCGAACATCCGCAATAGAAACACGCGCCGAGCGTATTACAAGGCCGTTTGCCGGTTCGCGGACTGGTGCGAGGGCAGGGAAGTGCTTGACCTCGCCCATGTCAGACCGTTGCACGTCGCCGCTTTAATCGAATGGCTGCCGCTCGCTAAACCCACCGTGAAACAGCACCTCGCGGCGCTCCGGATGCTGTTCGATTGGCTGGCGGTCGGCCATGTGATCGAGGTCAACCCGGCGCACGCGGTACGCGTGCCAAAGCACGTCGTCAAGAAGGGGCGTACGCCGGTGCTCGACCGGGAAGAAGCGCAAGCGTTGCTCGGGCGATCGAGCCCGGCATGATCGAACGGCGGGCCTGCGCTGCCGGCATCAGGACGAAAATCGGCAATCACTCGTTGCGGGCAACGGGTATCACCGATTACCTGAAAAGCGGCGGCGCACTCGAACACGCGCAGGAAATGGCGAACCATTCCTCGCCGCGCACCACGAAGCTGTATGACCGGCGCACCGACGGAGCCTCGCTCGACGAATACGAGCGGGTGGGGATTTAATGTTTTGTCCAGAGTTTCCCCTTGCCGATGCCGCGAACTCCGCGCCAAACGGGGAGGGGCTTTTGGTATCGAGGCGATTGTCGGCGTTGCGCAAAGGACCCTTTGTGATACCTGGCGCGTCCTTCATTTTCGGGCCAAAGGTTAATGCGGCTCGCAGGCAGCCGGTCCATGGCAGGTTACGGGTCTTCCCTTCGCACCCGAGTGAAATGTGTGATACTCTCGCACGAATGCGAGTCACACGACACGACGTCATGATCGATCTTCTCGACTCGCCAAGGACCATTTCAAACTTCAAAGAAAAGAGAGGTCAAAATGAGCTTCAATTTCATCGAGAGCAAGCTCAGCGGCGACGTGATCGATATACAGGGGGCTTCCTCCGCCGGTGGGGCGCTCCTGGATGCCTTTCCGCAGAAGGCGAGCGACGCTGACAACCAGCTTTGGGAGTTCGTGCCCGACCCTCAGGGCTCAGGCTACTATTTCATCAAGAGCAAGCTCGGCAGCAACGTGATCGACATTCAAGGCGGCAACACCACTGCGGGGCTGGTGGACGGCACGCCTCTCGACGTCTTTCCGCAAAAGGCGAGCGACACTCAAAACCAACTTTGGCAGTTTGTGGAAGACCCTGCGGGTTCAGGCTTCTGCTTCATCATGAGCCAGCTCAACGGCAACGTGATCGACATTCAAGGCGCTTCAACGAAGCCCGGAACGCCGCTCGACTCCTTCCCAATGAAGTCCAGCGGCGCTGACAATCAGCTTTGGAAGGTAGTGGGAGGCTCTTTTCCGTCCACGGTTTCGACCGTGGCGTCCTCGGCCCTGGGGAGCAATTCGAACTATATTCTGGATGGCGACTGCAAGCCGGTGATCGGGTTAAACGTCACCATTGAGATCACGAAGGACATCGTCTGTGAATCGGTAGCCCCGCCCACTGAGTGCACGCCTCAGGGCACCTCTCAATTCGGCTTCTCTTTTCAATTGAACTGTTATTCGGCCGCAGGCAGCAAATGCGCCTTCCAGCAGTACGCCGTGGCTTTCTGGCGGAATTCGTCAGGCGGTTTCGACGTCATTTACGGTGTCGACAACTGGCCGGTAAGCGGACCTAACCTCATCAACAACAACTTCCCCACGATGGCAACTCTGCCAACTGCTGTACTGCCAGCCGGCTATCAGGTCTTAATCGCCCTGGAGAATTCGTCCACATCGCCCAACTTCGTTGAAAACGCCATCTTCGGGCTTGTTGACAATCACGGAAACCAGGTGGGGACCGCCGAGAATGTAACTTTGGCGGCTATCCCCGGCGCAGACCCCTCGGACCTGGCCCCGATTACCGCTTTCGAGCTGGACGTCGTTGGGCCGATCAACGGCGAAATTGCAGTGCTGTCATCCGGTGCGGGATATATCTCCTACGTCTCGGCCCCGACTCCGCTCAAGGTATATGTGCCTACAGCCGCTAACCCTTTCCCGCCATGCACGGAAACAACTGCCGGCACCTGTGAAACGGCGAACACGCTTTATGGATTCCTTCCCTCGAATTCAAACGTCAGCTTCAAGCAATCCTTTGACGTGAGTACGGCGAACGTCACGATTGTCAGAGCGGGCCCGCTCCGCCCTTCGACGAAATTTTTCAAGAAGTGATCTGGAGGAAAATTCCCGTAG
This sequence comes from Terriglobia bacterium, assembly GCA_963788485.1. Lineage (GTDB taxonomy): Bacteria > Acidobacteriota > Terriglobia > Bryobacterales > Bryobacteraceae > BOG-234. The sequence goes on along the minus strand of CAWBIS010000132.1, from coordinate 14,895 downwards.
AGTGCGCGCTTGCGTCAGTACCGCGGCTTGCGAAGCAGACCGTCATCATCGGCGCTATCGGACCCAAGCTCGAATCGGGCGAGCGGCACATCAGGACTGTCTGTGTGGATTTTGCACGAATAGTTCTCACGCTTCGAGCTGCTGAGGGACGGGAACACAAACAGGGCTTGGGCCCGAATTTCGCCGCTGGTTGCTCCTTCGTCGGGTCCAGATCGAGGAGCAGCAGCTCATAAAACAGGATCAGCGTCTTTTATCGCGTTGCGCAAAGGACCCATTTTGACAAAACCGCCAGTGAACACTCCTTCAGTTCGGAGAAGGTCTCTCCACACGATCGATCTTCATCAATAGGGCACGGTTGCCTTGAAGATCCTCACGGCGCATTCCCTGCGGCGCAGTTTATCGACTTCGGGCCTGTATCGGTGTTAATTCGGAATAAGCGGCTCGAGGTGGTCAATAACAATAAACTCAATCTCGCTTCTTTGAGGTTCGAGATTCAGACCGAGCTGCTCGCGGAGAGCGGTAAAGACCGAATCGGGGAAGCTGTCGGCTGCTGGTGAGACGCCTTCGCGGCCCGCAACGGCGCGGTCCGGGGAGTAACTCAGCGTGAAATCGTATTGGCCCTGGAGTCCGGTTCTGTCCAGAACCTTGCGGCCGGTTACCTGGGACAGCACGCCGATCAGATGCGACATCGTCGCATTGGTGAACGTAAAGCTATGGCCGCTCTGTCTCAGGCCTGGCTTACCGCCTTCATTTGAACTCCGGTGGAGTTTGGGGCCGGATTTGCCCGGAATCAGGACATAAACAGGCTGCTCTTTGAGTTCGCGATGAAGCACCAGGTGAAAGCGGTCCGCGAGCAGCATCTGGAGCATGCGCGGGAGCTGTTCCTTCGTCATGGGTTGCTCGCACGTAGCCTCGACATCGTACCTTTGCTGCGAAACAGCGGTCTGGATGCCTGAGATCTGCAGCGGCGACACATCCCAGGCGAACATGATGAGCTCTACGATATGCTGATTTGTCGCGAGGAGGCGTCTGCCTCCCGGCGCCAGTTCCGGGTAGCCATTACCGCCACCGCTGGTATTCACTTTGATCGAGGCTACGTCGAATTTGTCGCACGGCTGCGCTCTGATCTCACCACCGAAAGAAGCAACGGCTAAAAGGCCGGCAACGAGTCTCGCGGCGGGAGTCATGTTTTCAAAGGAGGATAGCAATTCCGGCACCACCTAATAGCCAATCAGGTTACTGCCGGTCTGCCTGTGCGGTAACTGCACACCTGTGCTTCTCTTATGGGACCGATTTTGAGTCAGCAGTCAGTTCTCCGACGGTCTTTCCACACGGTCGATGATGAGCACGTCGACCGGTCCGGTTTCAGGCTGAAGTCTCAGCCCGAGCTGCTCCGGCAAAGCGTCGAATATCGATGGCGGTCCATCGGGGTCGATCGAGACGCGGTTGGCGGGCGTGAAATCGATGTCGATGTCGATCATCCCTGCGTGTCCGGAGCGGTCGATCACAGGCCGCCCTGCGACAAGGCCGAGAAAACGCGACAGCGTTGCCGTCGTCATGCCAATCCCTTCGAGATGTGTACCGTTGAATTGATACGGCCGTCCACAAGCCGTACCGTTGGGTAAGAAGGTCACCTCGGGGGAAGCGGGAACGCAGGAATTCGGATTCGTAGCCTTCAGCCTGGTCCCTTTCTTATCGGGCACGAGCGCATAAACAGGCCCCTGGGTGGTTTCCTGGTGAACCCTGAGCTGAAAGCGATCCGCCAGCATCGTTTGCAGCATCTGATGGTAACGATCTTCGGTGACAACGCGCTCTTCGGTTGTGGCTTCGATATCGTAGCGGGTCCCGCTCCCGATCTCGATCCAGGCCGGCCCGCCCTTCGTATGCAGAGGATCGATCGGATAATACGCGAGGCTCAGAACGTCTTTGACCGTGACATTCGTGAATCTCAGTCTGCCGTGCTGAAGCGGCGGAGTCACAGCGGCCCGCGCGCCCGTTAAATTTTCTTTTATCGAAATCACATCGAAACCGGTGCCGGGGGACACTGCTTGTCCCGACGCAACCACAGAGAGAAGCAGCAGGACAGCCAGAGGTTCGATCGATTTCACATACACGCAGGTTAGTTTACCGAAATCTTTGGTAGTGTCCTGAAAGTCGGGAATAACCGGCCCATTGGCCAGAGGCACATAGGTCAATTGATTGGAGTAGATTATTCTGCCCGCCGTCACGCTAATCGAGCGGTTCGATTTTCACGATGGACGCCCCGTGATTATTGCCGACCCAGAGCGTGGGGCGCTGCGCCTTGTCGTCGACAAAGACTCTGCGGATATTCGTCGAGCGGGGAAGTTGATACTCGATCATCCGACCCGTTGCGGGATTCAGCCGCACGACGCGATCCGTCGTCATCGATCCCGTCCATGCTTCGCCATTCCGGTCGAGGACGACATCGTATGGCGCCGAGTAAGGAGTCGCGGGGAGCCATTCCTGGAACTTTTCGGCGCGCGTATCGAACATGCCGATGCGGCCGCCGCGATACTCGCCGAACCAGAGGCGATCCTCGGGATCCATCTGGCCGCGCCTTGGCTGCGAGCGCGGCGTGGGGGTGGCATAGAGCGTCATCCTGCCGGTCTTCGCGTCGACCCGCCCGATGTGCTCCTGCTGGTAATCGGTGAAGTAGGCGTTGTTGTGAGAATCCGGGATTACGTCGTAGATGTTGTGGTTTTCGCCTTCTTTCTCGACGGCGAAAAAGTCGAAAGTCTCGATGCGCCCGGTGGCGAGGTCGAGCCGGTGAATGGCCGCGAATCCGTTATTCTGCGTCCATACTTTTCCGTCGACGTAGCTGCGCTGGGGTTCGACCATGTCGATCTGGGTCATCGGCTGGTTATACTCCGGGGGCACGGACCAGGTCTGGAATCGCCCCGATTTCCGGTCGTATTTTGCGATCCCGCCCTGAAACATCATGCCGAGCCAGAGATTCCCTTCGCGATCCGATTCGAGGCTGAGGGAACCGGTGGCTGCGCCCGGTTTGAGGACAGGGATGGGGATTTCCGTGACCTTGCCCGTTTTGGGGTCCAGCTTTCCGAGCACCTGTTCGCCGAAATCGGAGAACCAGGCCATGCCGTCGCGATCGAGGATCACGTCGTGCGGTTCGATGGTTTTGCGCGGCAGATCGTACTCGGTGATGATGACGCGGGTCGATTGGCCAGTGAGGCGGGGAAGGGTCTTGAGGTCGTAATCGAAGCCTGTTCGCGAACCGAGGTTGATGGTGCTGAGATACTTCGCCTGACTCAGCCGGTTCTGCGCCAGCTGCGCACCACGCGCTTCACGCAGGCGATCGGCGGCCTTCTTCTGCGGGTGCAGAGGGAAGGCCGCATTGGTGTATCCACCCATGCGCGCCAGCACCTGACGGAACTGCGGCTCATCGTGATGCGACTCCACGATGCGCTGCAGCGTGTGGCATTGCACGCAGTTGAGCAGGGACTTCTTCTGATCTTCGGTTCCCGGCACGCTGAGCATCCATTCCGTGTTCGAAAGCTGTGCCGCGAGATCGGCGGTTTTGTGGAGTTTCAGATTGGCGCGGGCGGTTTTCTTCGATGCGATTTCCACCGGGCCGGGATCGTCCGCATCGTAGCCGACGGCGCGAATTTTCAGCGTGTACCGACCGGAGTCGAGGCGATCCGCGGGAAAGCTGTAGCGCCCCGCTGCATCCGTGACGACGGTCACCGTAATGGTTGAGCCAGCCTTGCGGGCGCCGACGAGAACGCCCTCCATAGCTCCCTCTTCGGATGAAGTGACGAGACCGGTGAGCGCGGGAGGCGGAGGAGCCGCTGCGTAAGCCGTCAGCATGGCCACCCATGCCAGGAGGGACAGTCTGAGCCGCATAACGGAACTGGCGCCAAGTATATAACGATGTCCGTTCGAACGTCATGGAACGGTTCAGGCTTCGTCAGCCGCGCGAATTCTTTTCTACACCGGGCCGGGCCTCAGCGGAATGCCTTCTTTATACTTCCGGTTGTCCGCGCCTTTCTCGATCACTGGCACCAGGCTTATATGGCTCTGGGGCTGGATCCGAATGCGCTCGACGCGGTGACGGCGGAAGGCACACCGGTGCTGCCCGAGGTCGCGGCGCAGCTCGCAAAGTAGCCGATCGCCAACCTTCCAGGCCGTTGACAGGCCGTTGGCCGGACTTGACCCCGTCGTTCATTTTGTTGTTAAGTGGTGCGGACAACATTGTGGACAAAACGATTACATCGTCCGACGAAGCGGTATCGGATGTCTTTGACGGGGCGACGGTGATGCTCGGGGGCTTCGGGCTATGCGGCGTGCCGGAGAATCTCATCGCGGCATTAACGCGCAGGGGCGTGAAGAACCTCCACACCATCTCGAACAATATGGGGATCGATGGCGCGGGCGCGGGCCGGCTGCTCGAAGGCGGCCAGATCGCTTCGCACGTGGGCAGTTACGTGGGTGAAAACAAGCTTCTCGAAACTCTGGTGATCGCCGGGAAGCTGCGGCTCAGCCTGATTCCCCAGGGGACGCTGGCCGAACGGATTCGGGCTGCGGGCGCGGGTATACCGGCTTTCTATACGCCCACGGGCGCAGGCACCGTGGTGGCCGAAGGCAAAGAGGTTCGGGAATTCAACGGGCGCCCTTACCTGCTCGAACAATCGCTCGGGGCGGACTTCGCCCTGATCAAGGCCTGGAAGGGCGACCGTCTCGGCAACCTCGTATATCGCAAGACCGCGCGAAATTTCAATCCTGTGATGGCCACCGCGGCGAAGATTACGATCGCAGAAGTGGAGCATCTCGTCGAACCCGGGGAAATCGATCCGGACCACGTGATGACTCCCGGTATCTACGTCAAACGCATCGTGCGGGGCGAACGGTACGCGAGGCAGATTGAGCGCCGGACGGTGCGTCAGCCGTGATTTCCGAACAAGACAAGCGCGCCCTCATTGCCCGGCGCGCCGCACGGGAATTGCGGGACGGCCACTACGTGAATCTCGGAATCGGGATTCCTACCCTGGTCGCGAATTACGTACCGGCGGGCGTCGACGTTATATTGCAGTCGGAGAACGGAATGCTCGGCGTGGGAGAGTATCCGATCTCCGGGAGCGAAGACGCCGACCTGATCAATGCGGGCAAGGAGACGGTGAGCGAGATTGCGGGCACGTCTTATTTCTCGAGTGCCGAGTCGTTCGGCATGATCCGCGGGGGTCACATCGATCTCAGCATTCTGGGCGCGATGGAGGTTGACGAAGAAGGCAGCCTCGCCAACTGGGCTGTTCCGGGCAAGGCCGTTAAAGGCATGGGGGGCGCAATGGATCTGGTGGCGAGTGCGCGCCGCGTGATCGTGACCATGGAGCACACCACGAAATCCGGCGGGCTGAAGATTCTCAAACGATGCAGTCTGCCGCTCACCGGGAAGCGAGTCGTGGATACCATCATCACCGAACTGGCGGTGATACGGGTCACGCAACAGGGGCTGGTGCTCGAAGAGCTGATGCCCGGCGCGACGCTGGAAACAGTCCAGGCGTTTACCGAGCCTCAGTTGCTGACGCAGCGGAAGCCGATGTTGTAGTCGGTATCGCCCGGCTCGTAACGCGCGCGGTAGGAGGCGCGGACCAGATCCGGATCGTCCCACCATCCGCCGCCCTTCAGCGACTTGAATTCCGCTTCACTGGGTCCGGTTGGGTTGATGTTCTCCTGCGAGATCTGGACGGTGTACCAGGTGTGCGTCCACTCGACGACGTTGCCGAGCATGTCGTACAAGCCGAACGCATTGGGTTTTTTCTGGCCTACGGGATGGGTGGAGAAATCGCTGTTTTTCCAGTACCACGCGATGTCATCCAGGTTCCCGTAGCGCGGACCGGTGGTTCCGGCGCGGGCGGCGTACTCCCATTCGGCTTCGGTCGGCAGCCTGCCGCCGATCGTGCGGCAATAAGAATCGGCGTTATCCCAGGTCACCATCTCGACCGGCAGCGTAGGTCCTTCAAATACGCTGGGATTGTCGCCGGTGAGTTTTTCGTAGGCGGCCTGCGTCACTTCCGTTTCGCCCAGCCAGAAGCCGCGCGTCAGAATGATTTTGCGATTGGGAAATTCGTCTTCGTAGCAATCGTCGTCGTCCTTTGAACATCCGGACGTAAAAGTGCCGGGAGGAATCCACTTGTAGCGCAGACCATCTTTCGGGTTGATTTTCGAGTCGCCCACTTTGTGAGCGGGCGTGGGTTTGGCCGCTACACTCTGGAAAGCCACGACGCCGGAGGGCGCCGCCGCAAAGAACAAAATGCACGCGGCGCTGAAAAGCCGTCGTGCCGGTCCGAGTTTCATGCGCACATCAACTCCCTGAAAATTGCAATCTATCACAGACGCCGGGGGCACCGGATGTGCGGCGGCGCTCGCCGATCGCACCGGCTTGCGCCATTTTCGGCGCGTTATATACTGGTCAGGACCTTTTCTGTAATCGGCAAATAAAGGGCAATTCGCCCTTAGGCATTTGATAGAGGAGAATTCAATGAAGATCATCCGCTCCGGCAAGGCAACCGCCGCCTTGCTATGCGCAGGAGCAGTCGGCCTGGCTCTGTTTACTGTGATGCCCACGCATGCACAGCAGGCAAACACGAAGAAAGCGGCGGGGAAAACGCGGTACGTCAGTCCTCCGGGCTTCATCACGGGCACCGTGACGAGCGAGAAGGGTCCGGAAGCGGGCGTATGGGTCATCGCGGAGACAAAAGATTTTCAGACGCAGATGATCAAGATCGTTGTGACCGACGATCAGGGACGCTTCATGCTGCCCGAACTGCCGGTGGCGAACTATAAAGTCTGGGTCCGAGGCTACGGCCTGGTGGATTCCACTCCGATCGAAACAAAGCCCACCGCGACGCCGGTCGCACTGAAAGCGGATATCGCGAAGACTCCGCAGGAAGCGGCAAAGGTTTACCCTGGCGACTACTGGCTCTCGATGATGGCCCCGCCTCCGCCGAACATGTTCCCCGGCACCGGTGTGAACGGCAACGGCACAGGCCTCGGGATGACCGACCAGGATCACTGGATCAATTCTCTGAAGTCCGGCTGCAACTTCTGCCATCAGCTGGGCAACGCGCTGACGCGCGATCTGAAGCATGTTTATGCCGCCAAGCCAGAGATCAAAACTCCGGTCGAGGCGTGGGAATGGCGTCTCGGCGTCGGCGTGCGCGGAACCAATATGTATTCGCTCCTTGGCCAGATGGGCAAGGATCCGACGCTGAAGTCCTTGTCCGACTGGACAAACGCCATTGACGCAGGACAGGTACCGCCGGCTCCGGCGCGTCCAACCGGCGTCGAGCGCGACATTGTCGCAACCCTGTGGGACGTGGGCGACGACCACTCCTTCATGCACGATCAGATCTCGACCGACAAGAACCATCCGAACGTGAATGCGGGCGGCCCGAATTACGCGGTGAACGCGGGACACGGCCAGCTGGTGGTGATGAATCAGGCCGACAACAGCACCTACTCGATCGACATCCCGACCCGGCAGGAGAGGGACAAGGTACCCTCCCGCTTCCCGTCTCCCAATCGTCCTTCCATGTTCTGGGGCAACGAGCATCTGTGGTCGAATCCGCCATACGATCCGGCCGATCCCCACAATCCGATGCTCGACAGCAAGGGACGGGTCTGGATGACCTCGAAGATCCGCGCCAACGCCGATCCGAGCTGGTGCAGCGATCCCAGCAACAAGTACGCCGACTGGTTCCCGTTGAAGAACAGCGGCCGGCAGGCGTCCTTTTACGATCCGACGACCAAGCAGTTCACTTTGATCGACACCTGCTATTCCACGCACCATCTGCAGTTCGATAACGACCCGGACGAGACCGTGTACTTCAATGAGTTGAGCGGTCCGATCTTCGGCTGGATCGACACCAAGGTTTACGACCAGACGCACGACGAGCAAAAGGCGGTCGGCTGGTGCGGGCAGGTGCTGGATACCAACGGCGACGGCAAGATCACCAAGCCTTTCCAGGTGATGAGAATGGGCCGCGGCGGCGACGCTTCGATCCTCTACTACACCGATACGGGTGGGGGAAACACACAGACCGGAGGAAGAGGTACCGGCAACGCCGAAGCGGATGCCAAGCTGGATACCCTGGTCAGTTACAGCATGTATGCGGTTATCCCCAGTCCGGTGGACGATTCGGTATGGGGTGTCTCCGAGAGCCCATACCCCGGCATGCTGATCCGGCTGCAGCGCGGCAACAACCCGCCGGCGACCTGCAAGACGACCCTCTTCAAGGTGCCCGCGCCCGGCTTCGATCCGCGCGGGGTGGATATCGACACCAACGGCGTAGTCTGGACCGGTCTGGCCGCCTCCAGCCATCTGGCCAGCTTCGACGTGCGCAAATGCAAAGACCTGAAAGGGCCGGCCAAAACCGACGGCAGCCAGTGCAAGGAAGGCTGGACGCTCTATGAAACCGAAGGGCCGAAGCTGAAGGGCACGCAGGTTCCGGCGGATTTCCACTATTACAACTGGGTAGATCAGCACAATGTCATAGGGTTCGGCGCGAACACACCATTCCTCACCGGATCCAATTCCGATTCGCTGATTGCGCTGAATCCGCAGACGAAGAAGTGGACCTACCTGCGCGTTCCGTATCCGCTTGGCTACTATTCACGCGGCATGGACGCTCGTATCGACGATCCCAATCTGGGATGGAAGGGCCGGGCGCTCTATTCGAACTACGGCACGCATTTCGTCTGGCACATAGAAGGTGGCAAGGGGACTAAAGGTAAGATCGTGAAGTTCCAGATCCGGCCCAATCCTCTGGCCAGGTAGAGGCAGGCTTCGGCCTGCAGCTTTTATGGCAAAAGCCGCTCTGTTCGCGGGCTTGCTGGCTTGTGCGACTTTGTTCGCACAACGTCCTTCCGATCCGGCGCTGCTGATTCCTCAGCAAGCGCCGGATCTGGATTACGCAGCCGTCGAAAACACGCTTTCGGTTCCGGACGGACCCCCGACGGGAGCCCCCGCCAGCGTGGCGTTCGATTCCAAAGGTCATCTTTTCGTCTTGTTCCGTGGGCCGCGCCCGCTGATGGAGTTCGACGAAAACCAGAAGTTCATTCGTGCGTTTGGGGAGCCTTTGCGACGAGCGCACGGCTTTCGCATGGACCGCGAGGGAAACTTCTGGGTGACCGACGTTGGCGCGCACATCGTGGAGAAACTGGACCCGCAGGGAAAGGTTCTGCTGACGATTGGCACGAAGGGCGAAGCCGGCGAATGGAACGAGGCCGCCGGATCGCATCATTTGAACGAGCCGAACGACATCGCCATCGGCCGCAATGGAGATATTTTCGTCGTGCAGGGACACTCGCCCGGCAAGGGCGATCCGCGTGTTCTGAAGTTCGATAAGAACGGGACCTTTATCAAGTCCTGGGGTGGTGAGGGCACCGAGCCTGGCAAATTCAACGTGGCGCATGGAATCGCGGTCGACGCAAAAGGCCAGCTATGGGTGGCCGATCGCGAGAATTCGCGGATTCAGATCTTCGATCAGGATGGGACGTTCATCAAGCAACTGAAGTATGCCGGGTTGCCGTGTTCAATCGATATCGGCCGGCAGAATATTTTCATGGTCAACGGTTTTACCGGCCAGTTGCTGAAGCTCGACCTGGATGGAAAGGTGCTCGCGGCCGTCGGCAAGCCGGGTAAAGGCCTGGGTGAATTCGGCGAGGCTCATTTCATCGCGGTCAGTCCGAAAGGCGAGATCTACATCGCCGATACGGTCAACAGCACGCTGCATAAATTCGTCAGGAAGTAAGAGCAGCCCCTGCTTTTCCGGGTGGCGGACCAGGCGGATTGCCATTCCGCCTCAAGTGCCCGCAAACGCCTCACGTGCACACAAACAAGGATCCTATCCTTGCTGAAGTAAGGATAAGTCGGTTATGGCGAAAATCACATCGAAATACCAGGTCACTCTTCCGCATGACCGTGAGTCGAGGCTGCGGCTGTTCGATCAGGCCACGGCGCGCCATCGAAATCGTACTGCGAAGTTCCCACCGGAGTGGCCCCGCAAACGAGGCTGGACGCGGCTGGACCTCTACACGCGTGGCCGCGCTCGTTGACACAAACGTTCTGGCGACACACGATCCTCAGTCAGCGCGACGCTCTGCGGGAAGCGGAGGAATTGTTCAAGCAGTTCCCGGTGCTCTATCCGGGCCGTGAATCCCTTCGTCGCCGCATCGTGATCTCGCAGCTGAGCCGGGCGTTTCCGGCTGCGTGCGATCTGCGGCTGATCTGATACGCTGAATTCGATTCGACTCCCGTGAAACAACACATAATTGCACTCTCTGCAACCGGCCTGGCCGTGCTCACTTCCATTGCAACCATCGGCGCGCAGCAGACCGCCAGGCCAGCGTCCGTCGATGCAAAGGTTCTGAGGAACGCCGGTACGCCGGCCGATGCCATGGCGGGTTCGTGGTTGAGCTACGGTCGAACGCAGGCGGAGACGCGCTATAGTCCGCTCAAACTGATCGACACCACGAACGTCGGCCGGCTTGGTCTCGCGTGGACTTATACGCTCGGCGCGGGTGGCGGCAATCAGGAAGGAACGCCTCTCGTCTGGAACAATACCCTCTACGGCATCACCAACTGGAGTGTCGTTTTCGCGCTGGATGCGCGCACCGGCAAGCAGATCTGGCGCTGGGATCCGGAAGTTAATCAAGCCACACGCGCGAAGATGTGCTGCGGCATCGTGAACCGGGGTCTCGCCATATACAACGGCATGATCTTCGCGCCGATCAACGACGGGCGCCTCGAAGCACTCGATGCGCTTACCGGCAAGGTCGTCTGGGAAGCGCGGGTGGCATATCCGCAGGACTGGTATTCCCTCACGATGGCGCCTCGGGTGGCGAATGGCAAAGTGATCATCGGAGCGGCCGGCGGAGACCATCTGACCCGGGGTTTCTTCGACGCTTACGATGCCGCGACGGGGAAGCGCGCCTGGCGCTTCTGGACGGTCCCGGGCGATCCCTCAAAGCCCTGGGAAAACGAAGCCATGAAAAAAGCCGCTGCAACGTGGGGCGGCGATTTCTACAAGATGGGCGGCGGCGGCGCGGTCTGGGACGGCATCGCCTACGATCCGGAGGCTGACCTTATTTATGTCGGCACGGGCAACGCCGAACCGTGGGTCGAGAAATTTCGCGGTAAACAGAAAGTCGATAACCTTTACACCTGTTCGATTCTGGCTGTGAACGTCACAACGGGCCAGCTCAAGTGGTACTACCAGACGACGCCGGAAGACAACTGGGATTATGATTCCGTACAGCAACTGATGCTGGCCGACCTGACCATCAACGGTCAGAAGCGCAAGGTTGTGATGCAGGCGCCGAAGAATGGCTTCTTTTACATCCTCGATCGCATCACCGGGCAGTTTATCTCGGGCCAGCCGTTCGTTCAGGTGAACTGGGCGAAAGGCATCGACGATTCCGGGCGCCCCGTCGTCAATCCCGAGGCCTTTTATGGCAAGGACCCGATCACCCTTTATCCCACTGCCGGCGGTGCGCACAACTGGGCGCCGATGTCATTCAACCCGGCCACGGGCCTGGTCTACATTCCCGCAACGTATGGAAGCTGGACATTCGCCGCAGGCGATGAACTCACCTTTACGCCCTATGGCGACACGGGCCTCGCCCCCGGTTTCCTGGCGCCCAAGCCGAATTCCCTGCCGGTGACAGGGCCCGCGCCCCTGGCCGGCAGCCCCGGAGTTCTGGAAGCCTGGGATCCGGTGAACCACAAGGTCGTCTGGCGCGTGCCCGGCGGAGGCGGCATCGGCGGCGGAACGGTTTCCACTGCCGGCAACCTCGTCTTCCAGGTCACCAACGATGGCAAACTGCTGGCCTACAGCGCCGATAAAGGGGAGAAACTGCTGGAGGTAGCGCTTGGCCGTAATGGCATGGCTCCTCCCATTACCTACGAAGTCGACGGCAAGCAGTATGTTGCGTTGATGGGGGGCACGGGCCGGGCACCGACCGTTGTCGGACCCAATGATGCCAAGGTCGATTTTCCACCGCTGCTGTACGTGTTTGAGTTGGACGGAAAAGCGCCCATGCCCGAGGCCCAGCCGGTCCGGCGCGGTTTTGGAGCTCCACCTCCTCCACCACCTCCCCCGCCGCATGCCGAACCGCAGTAACGGTGGAAGCGCAAAGCCATAGCCGGACCGCCTTGCGCGTGGCGATGCGCCGCGCCATGCACCAGATCGTCGATCGTCCGCGAGTTTTCGAAGATCCATACGCTTTCCGCATTCTGCCGGCTGAAACGGCCGAAGAAGTCCGCCGCGAGTCGACCGGCCGGCAGCGAGCTTATGATGTGGCCCTGCGCTGGTTCGTGGCAGTCCGCAGTCGTTTCGCCGAAGACGAATTTGCCGAAGCGGTCGGCCGCGGCGTTCGGCAGTACGTCGCGCTCGGCGCGGGTCTGGATACGTTCGCTTGGCGCAATCCGTACATCGATGCGGGTGTCCGGATCTTTGAAGTCGACCATCCCGCCACGCAGGCGTGGAAACGCGAATCGATTGCGGCGGCGAATCTGCCCGATCCGCGATCGACCACGTACGTGCCCGTGGATTTCGAGCGGGAGTCGCTGTCCGATTTTCTCGCCCGCGCGCAATTCCGCACCGATATCCCGGCGTTCTTTTCGTGGCTGGGCGTGGTGCCGTATCTCACCCTCGACGCCTTTCGCGCTACGCTCCGGTTCTTCGAGAGTATGGCGCCCGGTAGCGGCGTGGCTCTCGATTATCCGCTGCCGCGCGAGGCGGTGGACGAAATCAGCCGCCTCGAATTCGATGAGATGTCGGCCCGGGTGGCGAGCATTGGAGAGCCGTTCCGGCTTGCATTTATGCCGCACGACCTGGCCAGTGAGTTTCGATCGATTGGCTGGAACATCGCAAGCGACCTCGATTCCGCCGGAATTCGCAGACGCTTTTTCCCGGAGCGTCATGGGAGCGGCGAAGCTCGCGGCGGCATGGGGCGTCTGGCCAGCGCCCGCACCCCGTAGCATTTTCGGCGGACTCGGCCGAGGCGGCGGCAGGTCATGCCGAGATCTGATCAATGCTCGAAGAGTCTGTAGTGCTTTGTGATATTCCGTAGCGTTCCCTGGAAAGAGTCCTCTCGCTGATTCCAACCATTGTGCTAAGGGGCCCGGTCCGTTTCATGAGCGCCATTGCACGCGAACTGTTCTCATTCGTACTCGAAACGCTATCAGACCGCCTTCCATGAACCGCATCAACCTGGCAAAATAATGCTCAAACACGGCGGTAATGAAGATGTTGTAAGCGAGTATCTGAGTTGAAACAGAGACTTGTACTCTTGATCACTCGCGGGTAAGTCCATGAATATGAATCATATGACCCCGTGATAAAGGGCACACGCCAGGATTGAAATCCCTTGCGATGCGGTTCAAACCGATGCAATACTTCCAGCATAAGCGCGGCGTGACGCGGATAGTTAGTCGTAAACAAGCGTCAGTCCGTTATTAGTTCAGTGCAGATGCTGCTGTACTCCTCCAGGCAGAGGTTGCCGAACGTCCTTCCAGCAGCCTCATTACCGCGTCTTGTTTAAAGTTTGCGCGCCCCGTGCGTGCCACAAGCCGCAAGTGTTCGGATTTTCTGAAATGTGTCCCTGGGACTGAAAGGGCGAAGCTATGCCCGCGCACTGCGCCGGCAGGGGAGGACGCGACAACTCAATGACGATGTCGAGAACAACACAGGAGTTCAGCGCGGATGTCGCAGGCGTTTTGTGCAGCGAAACCCACCGGGAGCGCTGGTACGCCGTTCGCACGCGTTCCCGTTTCGAAGTCACGACGGCTACTGCGCTTCGGGACAAAGGTCTGGTTGAATTCCTGCCGATCTACAGGAGTCGCCGGCAGTGGTCGGACAGGGTGAAAGAGCTGGATCTGCCTTTATTTCCCGGATACGTGTTCTGCAGATTTGACGCTGCGGACCCCTACACTGTGCTGAACAGCCCCGGAGTCGTGCACATCGTGAGTTCGGGCGGCACGCCGATTCCGGTCGATGAAAGAGAGATCGAGAACATCCGCGCGATCTGCGCGGCGGGTGTGCCGGCGTCGCCGTATAACGAGCTTGCCATCGGCCAGCGTCTCGTCATCGTGAAGGGGCCCTTGCGAGGCGTGGAGGGAACCGTGGTGAGAGTGAAAGATCACTATCGTCTCGTCGTTTCCATTTCGCTTCTGCAGCGATCGGTGTCAACGGAATTGGAACGGGATTGGATTACAGTACCTTGCTGATGAAAGCAGAATGACCAAAGCCCGCAGGCGGTTGATTCAGCTCCTGGTGCTGGTGTGCCTGCTTGCGGGAGTGTGCGTTCTGCTTTGGTTGATATTTCATATCGAGCCTGTTGGTCCCAAAGACTACAGCCGCCGCGGGAGAATCTTATGTTCACAAGTCGTCTCGGTTATGGTATTGCCTTTTTAATTCTTTCGATTATTTACGTACCTGCGGCAGCCGCCCAGTCTTCTGCAGCGCCACAGGCCGACAGCCACGTTAATCCGGAACTGGCGATGGCGAATGTTGCCTTCGAACCGCTGGGGCCGGGAGACCTGGTTTTCGTGAGCGTCGCCGACTGCCCCGAACTGACACGGAGTTATCGGGTCTCGGCCGATGGCGATCTCAAACTGGCTTTGATTCACGATCCTGTGCACGCGACAGGCGCGAAACCGTCCGATCTCGAACAAACAATCGCGCAGGCACTGAAGCAGGCCCATATCCTGGTCGAGCCTACGGTATCGGTTTCGGTCCTCGAGTACCGGAGCAGGCCTGTAAACGTTGTAGGTGCGGTCAAGCACTCGGTTACCTTCCAGGCTCTGGGCAACGTGAGACTCCTCGATGCGATTGCGAAGGCTGACGGGTTTGCTCC
>CAWBIS010000131.1:0-37413 GCA_963788485.1 Terriglobia bacterium | reverse complement strand
ATGTCCTTGTACTGGTTAAGATTTTCGTATTGCTAGTTCCCCGGGCGCGGGCTGCGCGAAACATGCGGGATTGAACCACTCGGAAAGAGTAGGATTGCTCAGCACGGGATTGCAGATCTGATTCGGCCGGATCAGGCTTTGCGCGTTCGTGTTCAGGAAGCCCGCCCCGGACGTGTTGTTGCTGTCGACGACAAAGACCGGAAACCCGGTCGTGGCCTTCTCGATAACGGTCAACTCCCAGCCGCCGGCGATCGCGTTAGTGGCGCCATTCCAGTTGCTCCCCCATTTTTTGCCTTTTCCGAACGGCAGTTGATAAATAATGCTGGCCGTAAAATCCTGGTTCAGGTTGATCTGGGAAAGCCCCCAGTCCAGATTCTGATAATTCGGAACGGGAAAGTAGGTGGCGCCGATCACGCTCCCCAGCCCGTCGCTGAAGCCGTTATCATACGCGCGCGCATAAGTGTATGCGACCAGCGCGTAGATCCCGTAGCGCACGCTCTTCGTCTCGGCCTTGATCTGCAGCGAATTGTAGTGCGCGCGTCCGGCGTCGAAAATACTGTCGATTTCCGAATACTGAAACGCGGGATACGGTATGTTATACGCCGATCCATTCGGGCCGCATCCCAGCGTGTATCCGGATACCGTGCCGCAGGCGCTGGGCGACGACACGTTGATGTTGTTCCCGAATTCCAGAATGTGGGAGGCCCGGGAACCCGCATAGCCGGCCGTTAACACGATCTGTCCGGGCAGTTCCTGTTCCACGTTGACGTTGAACTGCTGGATGACGCCCTGTTTGAAGTTCGTATCCTGCGCCAGGATGGTGCCCTCGAAACTGGCCGGAGTGGGAGGCGAACTGAATACCTGAAATCCCTGCGACATATTGCCGCCGGCTTCGAACGACTCTCCGTAGTACGGAGGATTCTGCCACAGCCCCTGTGCGCCCTGGTTCCACGACGAATCGTGGAATATCCCATAGCCGGCGCGCACCACCGTGCTGCTCTTGCCGAAGGGTTTCCATGCGGCGCCGACGCGCGGTTCGAGCGCGCTCCAATCCATCTTGATGCCGGCGCTCGATCCCGCGTTCTGGCCCGCAATCAGGAACTGCCCGTTGGCGGGGTTGAAGTCCGACATGCGATTGCCCACTTCGCTTTGAGGCGTCATAATCGCCCATGCGTAGCCGAGATTCAGAGTTAAATTCCTGGCTATACGCCAATTGTCCTGCACGAACGGCCGATACAATTTCCACCGGCGGCCTGTGTTGCCGCCGTCGAACTCCTGGTCGTGGAGCCCGATGGCGGTCCAGCCCGTCAAGAGGTCCGCCGCAGCATCGCCGGTGAACTGACCGGAGACAACCCAGAATCCATTGGGAAAACCGACAGCCACCGTGTTCAACTGATTTGCGCGCAGGCCAAAGCCGATTCGAATGTCGTGCGTACCGCGCACCAGCTCGAGGGTATCGGAAGTTGTCCAGACATTGGTGCCGCCGACAAATGGCGTGTATCCGCGATCGCCGAGGGACCAGTAGGGGCTGGAGAGCTCGACCGAGGTCAAACCGCAGCTGTTGCCCCCCAGGTCGGCATTGGGGATACCGAGAACGTTGGCGTAGCAACTGGCGTTGCCCTGCGACGTGATGTAATCGAAAATCCGGTTGAAGCCGAAGGTGAGCTGATTCAAAGTATTCGGAGAAAAAATATGAGTCTCGGAAATGGCCGCGTTACGGGCGTGATTGCCGATGCTCTGGTTGCTGGCGAACGCGCCTTGTTCGGCAAATCCCGGCGCTCCGCCGGGCACATACGACTGGGCCTGATCGTAGCTGAAGCGGGCAAAGAAATTGTCGTTCGGTGAAAGGTTTTCATCCACGCGAAAATCGAATTTGCCTTCATTCAGCGTCCTGACCGGCTCACTCACGTAGTTGTACCCGAGGGCGGGGTTATTGGCATTCGGCAGAGGATACAAATTGATGAACTCCTGGCCGATGGGACTGATCAGACTTTTCGGAATGATGTTGCAAGGCGTCCCGGCGGCCTGGCTTCCATCGGCAGCGGTGGGCAGAGCGGCCCCGCCGCTGCATTGCAGCGGCGCGCCGGTAATCGGGTTTGTGAGTTGTATGGTGTTCGGCTGCCCGAAAGCGTTGTCGCTGAAGTCGCCGTTTCTCATTGCCGCGGTAGGCATGACGCCGGTGAACGGAATTCCGTGGCGTTGATATTTCTCCTCGTAATCCGCAAAGAAAAACCCCTTGTCCTTCTTGACCGGGCCGCCCGCCGTGGCGCCAAACTGGTTCAGATTGAATTTCTCCGTGGATGCAGCGAAAAAGCTGCGTGCGTCCAGATCGGTGTTGCGCAGAAACTCGAAGGCGCTTCCGTGGAACTGGTCGCTCCCGGATTTCGTCGTAACCAACACCGTCGGACCGCCCCGCGTTCCCCATTCCGCCGAGTAGTTGTACGTGAGGACCTTGAACTCCTGGATCGAATCGATCGACGAAAGAATCGCTATGGCGCCGGCCGTCAATTCATTGTTGTCGTTGCCGTCCAGCAGCCAATCGGTGCTGTTGGCACGCGATCCGCCCACGGAAAGAGAGTAGGAGCCGCGGGCGGAAGCTTCGCTGCTCGGGCCCCCGTTGAAAAAACTGTTCGGATTGGTTTCCTGCGTAGCGCCCGGGGTGAGCGTGGCCAGTTGGACGAAGTCCCGGCCGTTTAACGGCAGATCGGCAACCTGCTCGGTGGTGATGACCTGTCCGAGAGTGGCATCCGTGGTCTGGACGGCGACCGGTGTCGCGGAGACGTCAACGCTCGTTTGCACCGTCGAGGGGGACAGTTTGAAATCCAGCTCCCGGTGCTCGTCCACCTGCAGGCGGATGTCCTCAGCGACACCGTTCTGAAAGCCCTTCTGTGCCACCTTTAAGTTGTAAACGGCGACGCCGAGCAGCGGAATAATATACTCGCCCGCATCGTTGGTGCTCGACGATCTTATCAATCCGGTGGCTGGAATCGTCACCGTTACCGTCGCGCCTGGGATCGCCGCTCCGGTGGTATCCGTCACGGTCCCGGATATACTTCCCGTAGCCTGCCCGAACAGCAGTTGACACGTTGAGAGTACAAGCAGGCCGCGCGCGGCTATGCCGAATACGCTTGCAATCTGCCTGGAAGAACGGTGGAAAACCGGCTGCAACAGACTCGCGACGATCATTTTTTCTCCCTTGTGGGTGGATCGAAAACGGCCTAATCTGGCTGAACGAACGGAGTTCAGGCTGAAATCCGGTCAGCAACCAGGAGAGCGGATTTGAAGCTAGTCTTGCCGTTTTCCATAATTTTGTCAAGGATAGACAAGTCCGGCGAGACAAGGAGCGCCTTGTCGCCTGTCACCGGCCCCGACAGGTTAAATTCCGGCTTCCATCCCGGAAGGGTCATTGATCGGGGCGCTGATTTGCGATATCTCTATCACTTGTGCATCCCGTTTGAGCGAGGTTCCAAATGAGGCAGAAACTGCAATACAAGGCGATGGTCATTCTGACGATCGCGTGCGCGGCCGGATTCGGTTCGTACGCGGCAAGCAGCGGCGATTTGAAAACCGCTCCCGTCAGCGGAAGGATCGAGCGAATACAGGTGCATGGGGAGTCGCTCGTTGGCAATCTTGAGAACGACTCGCCGGACCGCAATGTGGACGTTTATCTGCCGCCCAGCTATGCGGTGAAGAAGAACCAGCGGTATCCGGTACTCTATCTGCTGCACGGCTACGGACGCGTGATCGATACGTGGGTTCCGTTCATCGATCTCCCCGGCGGCGCGAACAGAGACATCGCGGCCGGTACCGCGAAAGAAATGATCATCGTGATGCCCGACGCCAATACAGCCTACGGCGGCAGCATGTACTCCAGTTCGCCGACAACAGGCGATTGGGAAACCTTCATCACGCACGATCTGGTGCAATTTATCGACAGACATTATCGTACGATCGCCACCAGAGACAGCCGCGGGCTGGCCGGGCACTCGATGGGTGGGTATGGGGTCTGGCGCATCGCCATGAAGCATCCGGAAATGTACGCGGCGATTTATTCCCTGAGCCCCTGTTGCCTGATGAATAATCCGCAGCCGGCGCAAAACCGGCCGCAGGCGCGGCCGCGCCCCGCAGCCGCAAACGGAACGCCGAATCCGGCGCCGAAAGCGGAGGGGCATCCGGTCAACGTCCCCTATGGCGAGGCCGCGGCATGGTCTCCGAATCCGGGGAATCCCCCGCTTTATTTCGATTTGCCGAACAAGGACGGAGTTTTCGACGCCTTCGCGGCCGCGCGCTGGGTGGCGAATTCGCCCGCCGCGATGATCGATCAGTATGTGCCGAATGTCAGGAAGTACAAGGCGATCGCGATGGACGTGGGGCTGCAGGACACGCTGCTCAAGTCGATTCAGGATTTCGACGCATCGCTCACGCGATTGAACATTACACATACGTTCGAGACATTCGAAGGCGATCACTCGAATCATCTGCACGACAGGATCGAGCAGAAGGTGCTGCCGTTCTTTACGAAGAACCTGGTGTTTCAGGATCACGGCTCAAAACGTTAGCTCCGATTCAACCAGCGTCGCGAGCGGAGAGGATAATGCCGGACCATCGGGCTGCGCCCCGAAGCATCGACGAATACATCGCATCGTTTTCGCCGGGGGTTCAGGCGATCCTCGAAAAAATCAGGTTGACGATCCGGCAGGCTGCGCCGGATGCGCAGGAGACAATCAGCTACAACATCCCGGCGTTCAAGCTGGGCGGTATTTTGGTATATTTCGCCGCGTTCAAAAAGCACATCGGGCTGTATCCACCGGTCAGGGGCGATGCAAGGCTGGAGCAATCGCTCTCAATCTACGCGGGAGAGAAGGGCAACCTCCGATTTCCGCTGGATCAGCCGATGCCCTTGAGGCTGATTGAAAGAATCGTGAAGCTCAGAGTGAAACAAAATATGTCGAAGGCTCGCCGGGATCATCCTTAATGGCGCGGCGCCGTTCGCGCCTCTTCCTCTTCTTCGCGTCGCGCCCCGGCAAGAATATCCTTCAATGCGTAGTTCCCCTCGTGACAGGCGTATTCGTATATAGCTTTGTTCGCGCGTCGCAAAAGGATCTTCGCGGTCCAGGGTTTTGTCCATGCGCCAGGGTCGTCAATCGTCACCTTCCACTCGATCGTCTCCGGGGTGGTGCGCGTGAATCGCTCGACTACGTGAAGCTTTTCCGTGGAAATGTTCCGGAACGCGCCGGGCTTGAAGTTTATCGAATCGACGACGAGCGTGTCGCCTTCCCAGTGTCCGCGCGCATCACCGTCCCATGAGCGAACGTTCGACGACAGGTGTGGCAGTCCATCCAGCGGAATTACGCGAGTGTCGTGAATCATCTCGGTCATGATCGCCACCGTCGCTGGCGTCTGCACAATCTGCCGGTAGCTCTGGTATCCGGCGACCAGTTGAGGCGTGCCGTAGGTAATACAGCGTTCGCTCAGGGCGCGATCCTCGGGACCGGCAGGCGGATTTCTGGAGGCGGCGAAGCGCGCGCGCTGCATTTCCTGAGCCTGCGCCGTCAGAGGCGGCAGCCGGCCGTCGGCCGGGTCGGTGATCAGTGACGTTCGATTGTCCCAATCCCTCGATTCGGTCCAGACCGAACTGTAGTCGCCGGTCTCGCCGTCGGTGCTCCTGAAACCCGATTTCGCTCCCTTGACGTTGGCCAGTACGGTCTCGAACACCTGGTCGAAAAAGGCGGCGTCGGAATTCCCGTCGTCGAACAACTCGGCCGCTTTCTGCTTAAGGGCCGCGACTTCTGCGGCGGTCAGGTACGGCCGCCCCTCCACGATCTTCGGCCGCTCGAGCGGGGTCGCGCTGTTGTTCGACCAGACGCCCTGGAAATCGGGGTGGCCGTCCGGAGTTCGGGGCACCGTCCACGTCGTGGTCTTTGCCGATTTACCCGCAGCGGATTGAACTGGCGCTTGTCCCGCGGCGAGCGTGGATAGCAGGGCAATGCCCACACTAAAAAGGATGCTTCGGATCTGCATCTCAATCTCCGTTCGATATCAAGTATATGCGCGCGAACGGGAGCGGCGGACTAATGATGAGTCGTCAACCAAAGCTATCGCTCGCGTGTTAACCATCGGCCGCATGTAAGGACGGCTCGGGCTGCGCTGGCGTGCCCAACCCGCGAACCGCGCCGGTTTCTATCGTTTCTCACCGGGAACAAAACCCGAATGCTAACTATCAGAGACTCTTATCGTGGTACAAGGCGCATTGAACAAAATCAGCTTCACCGCCACAATCGGGTTGTAGGCTGATTCGAATTCCAGAGGCGTCAAAATGCGAAAAACCGTTACAACACTTTTCCTGTGGGCCATTCTTTCTCTGGGCGCTGTCGCGGCGGTTGCGGCACTCAGCAGGTTTTCCACTCAAAGCCCCGTGAAGTTCGCCTGTTACTGCCTGATTGCCCTGATAGCCGCGACGCTGAAGGTCCAACTGCCCGGAATCACTGGAACCCTCACGGTGAATTACGTTCTGGTGCTCATCGGGCTTGCGGATTTCAGCCTGCCGGAATGCCTGGCCGCGGGAATGCTGGCAGCCGCCGTCCAGTGTATTTCGAACGCCGTAAAGCGTCCCCGGCCCATCCAGGTGGTGTTCAACGTGGCGAACGTGGCCATCGCCATCGTGACGAGCGGAGTGATCTTTTACTCCCCATGGCTCCGGTCCCACGGTATCGGGCTTCTGATGCGCCTGGTCCTTGCGACGATCGGTTACTTCGTGCTGAATACATTCGCGGTGACGGGTATTATCGCGCTGACCGAGTCAAAGCCTCTGCTTCGCGTCTGGAGAGAATGCTATCTGTGGGCCTTCCCGTTCTTTTTCGTGGGAGCGGGATTTGCGTGGGGGTTCCATCATCTGGCGCTGATCTTCGGCTGGCAGGCCGCCATGCTGGCTCTGCCGGGCATCTATCTCTTCTACCGCGCTTATCATTTTTATCTGGGCCGCCTGCGGGATGAGAAGGTACATGCGCAGGAACTGGCGGAGCTTCATCTCCGCACAATCCAGGCACTCGCCATGGCCATCGATGCCAAGGACCAGACCACTCACGATCACCTGCAGCGCGTCCACACCTATGCAACCGAACTCGCCAAAGAGTTGAATCTCTCCGACACGGAGATTCAGGCCGTCCAGGCGGCCGCGATGTTGCATGACATCGGTAAACTCGCCGTACCGGAACACATTATTTCCAAACCTGGCAAGCTTACTCCCGAGGAATTCGAAAAGATGAAAATCCACCCCGTGGTCGGTGCGGAAATTCTGGAACAGGTTCAATTTCCGTACCCGGTGGTGCCGATCGTCAGGTCACACCACGAGAAATGGGATGGCACCGGCTACCCCGACGGGATCAGGGGCAATGATATTCCGATCGGCGCCCGTATTATCTCGGCCGTCGATTGCCTGGACGCCCTTGCCTCGGATCGTCAATATCGGAAGGCCGTGCCTCTGGACCGGGCCATGAGCATGGTCGCCAGTCAAGCCGGCACCAGTTTCGATCCAACGGTCGTGGCCATACTGCAGAGACGCTACAAAGACTTTGAAGCGATGGCCCGTAAACAACCCGCATCCGTCCGCGGCGCGATACCGAACCTTGCTGTTTCACGGGATCACAGACCCGCCGCCGGTTTCGAAGAGTTGCGGATAGCCGCTTCGGAAAACGATAAGATCGGATTTCTCACGGCGATTGCAGCGGCGCGGCAGGAAGTGCAAACGTTGTTCGAAATGTCCGGAGATCTTGGGCACACCTTGTGTCTTGAGAACACTATTTCCATTTTCGCGTCCAAATTGGGAAAAATGATCCCTCACGACCTGTTTTGTATCTACAGAATTCAGGAGAATGTCCTGATTCCCGAGCATGTCAACGGTGAGGAGAGCCGCCTTTTTTCCTCCTTGCGGATTCCGGTTGGCCAGGGTCTCTCGGGATGGGTTGCCGAGAACAATTCCACAATCGTAAACGGCAATCCGGCCGTAGAGCCCGGATACCTGAACGACCCCACCATCATCACCAACCTGAAGTCGGCGCTGGCTATTCCGCTTGAGGAAGATGGAAGCGCCATCGGTGTTCTGGCTCTCTATTCGAAGGAGCAGAGCGCGTTCAGCCGCGACCACTTGCGCATCGTGCAGGCGCTGGGTCCGCGCCTCGGCGCTGCATTGAACAGTAACCGGCGTTTACTCGAAGCCCGGGACAACGCGGTCACAGATTTTCTTACGGGCCTCCCGAACTCCCGCTCTCTTTACCTTCATCTCGACGCCGAAGTAGCGAGAAGCCGCCGCAACGGGGGATCGACGGGAGTATTGCTGTGCGACCTCGACGGCTTCAAGCGGATCAACGATGAACACGGGCACCTCGAGGGAAACAGAGTCCTGAAAGCGATGGCGGCGGCACTGAAACAATGCTGCCGCAGCTACGACTACGTGGCGAGAATGGGAGGCGACGAATTCGTGATCGTCCTTCCCGAAGTTATTGAGGCCGAGCTGGAAGAAAGGATAGAGCACTTCCGCACAGCCGTTGAGATCACCGGGATAGAGCTGGGTTTCCGCGGTTTGTCCGTGAGCATCGGCGCGACGGTTTTCGCAGACACGGGAGGCGACGCGGATGCGGACCTGATTCTGGCCGAAGCGGATCGCAGGATGTATGCCAACAAACGGCGCCGGAAATCCGCGAAGCCGGCCGAAATAACCAGGACTCCGCCGATCAGCGGCAGAATGGTGCTGGGCAGTGTCGATCCGGGCACGAAGATTGCCAGGGCCGCAGTTTGTTAGCAATCGCCCATACGGAAATGATTCACGCCGGCGCGCTACCTCCTGCTGCTGCCGGCTTTCGGCGCCGCGGGCGCTTTCGGTACCGGCTGGGGCGCGGACTGAACCAACGGCGCAGCGGGTACGCCGATCGGTGCCGGCGGGTGGTGCAACCAATTCTCAAGCATCATCCCCAACGCCATTCCCATTATGAGAGCGCCGCCCGCGAACATGAACAACGACCAGCGGTAGGCCTTCGAGTACTTCTCGGCGAGCACGGTTGTGAGGCGCGTAGCGGCCTCCGCAGCCTGGGACACTTCCGACTTCAGGGAGGCGACTGCCTTTCGCGCATCCTCCGCCGCGCCTCGATAGGCGTGGCCGAGAGTATCCGCGCTTGTCGCGAACTCGGAGCAGACGGTCTTCATCTGGCCCGCGATTGCGCCGAGAGCGTCGGCGGTTTGGGGAATCGTGGACCGCATGAATTCCTGCCGCAGATTCTCATTGATTTTGGCGGCTACAGCCTCGGGGCTGATGCCGTATGCGATATCGGCCGGGAGGTCCGTGAGTCTTCGCTGCAGCGAGTTGTGATAGGCTTCGCTCGCCGCGCTCGTCTTGCTGATGTTCGAGAGGGCAGTCTTCAGGAGCTTGTCGAGCCGCTCCCGTTCCTCGGCGACACGCGCAGGCGCCTGTTCGATCAGCAGCACCAGAAACTGCATCGCCCGCAGAATCCGGAGCATCTCGTCGTTTTCCGGAAGAGAACGGCAGTAGAGGAGTTCGCGATAATACTCGGCCCGGATTTCTTCCGGGAGCGCACCGGCAACGCGGTCGATCAGATCGGGCTCAGCCTGGCCTGTTTCGACCGCCTCGACGACCGTCTTCACGGGAGAAGCAGTTCCTTCACCTTGTCGAATTCGGCGAACATTCGCCGCCGGTAGCTTTGCGCTCGCATCACCAGCGAGGCCTTCTGCAACTCGGGTTGGGGCGCGGTCCGGCCCGCTACCCGGCTAAGCGTGACACCGTGGTTGCGAGCGGCATTTTCCAGATCCGCAAGCCGGCAGTCGAACCGGATAATGGCAGGCTGAAAACTCTGCCTGAATTCCTCCGCCTGATTGCTTTCACGCCAGTACGTAAAATCGGCATGCTCGGTGATGTTGTTCTCTACGATGATGTAGGCCACGCGATCCCGAAGCGCCGTGGCCCAGCTCAGAACGCTTTCCACACTCGCCGGATCGGACGTAACTACGCCGATCGCTGTAAAGACGATCCCGACCTCGGCTACATCGGGATACATCTTGTCGAACCATTCGTGCGTGATCTGCCCCGCGCCCGCCCCCATGTCTGCGACAATTGCCGGAGCCTCTTCGGCCAGAATATCCACAAAAGCATCGAGGCCTGCCGGGGTGTGAATATTGATCTTCGGTACGCGGCCGCCGAAGAAATGAGTCAGTGAACCTTTCGCTTTATTTTCGGTATCGAGATCCAGCAGTGTAACCGGAATCCGGTTCTCCTCGAACCATTCCGCCAGCCCGGTCATGACATTTGTCTTCCCCACCCCGCCTTTACCGCCCATAGAGAAAATGACCCTTTTCTCGGCCCTGACGGCAACTCGACCAGCCTGCTCTGCGATCATGTTCGGTGAAATGCTCATACGGCTGACTCCTGGTGACTGGGGCGCGACTTGGACGTGCGGCCGGTTTTGTTCGGAGGGTTGCGCTGCGCTTGCCGGCGAACCCGGGGCCCCATCTTCGAGCCCGCGGATGTGCCTTGCGTAGACCGGTGCATCTTTAATCAGCGCCGATTCTGGTGCGCCCACCTGTAGTAGTTCGCCGGACGGTTCCTCCGTCCGTTGCGGCAGGTCTTTGCCGCCGGTGTCCTCGGGATAAAGCCAGGCCCAGGATCTGACCGTTTCCCGTTCCTCCGGCGCGGCGCCACCCTCTGACCGGGCGATCTGCTTTCCCGTACCGGGTGCTTCTTCAAGCGGACTCGATCCCTGCGCAATCTCCACGTTTTCCGGCGGCTCCTCGGTTTTGATGTCCATCCGGGCGCTTTCCGCGATCGGATGCG
Organism: Terriglobia bacterium; assembly: GCA_963788485.1. Classification (GTDB taxonomy): domain Bacteria; phylum Acidobacteriota; class Terriglobia; order Bryobacterales; family Bryobacteraceae; genus BOG-234. Next base: position 26,576 of record CAWBIS010000131.1, on the reverse strand, counting down.
AACTCGGGTTCCCGGGGGCAATGGCAGTGTTTGCTATCAGAACGCGAGGCCTTCCTGGAACATCCTCCTGGCTCGTTTCGGCCGCCTGCACTGCGCCCACCTGGGTATATACGACCTCGTCGCCCCGGGTGTCTTCGGGATTCAGCCACGCCTGGGATCTGGTCACTTCCCGCTCCTCCAGCTTGTTCTCGACAACATCGAAGCCGGCGGCGGTAATGCTGTATTCGGTGAATTCCCCGTACCTGGCCCACTTTTTCTCGCGCAGATACCACAGCGCGGAACCGAGTTCTTCGCGCGTACATCCGGTTAACTGCTCCAGATCCAGAACCGTAAGTCCCGTTGATTCGCTCGCCCCCTGACGATAGAGCAGACAAAGGACAGCCAGCCTGCGAAGTTGCTCGCCTTTGATTCCGTCAAAAAATTCCCGCCCTCGCAGGCGAAACCGCTCCGAGTATCTCGTGCGCTGCCGGAGAGCGTTATATTGTTCGCGCTTGCCCTCATCTGAAAGAGTTTCGTAGGCCTCTCTGATTCGCTGGAAAGTGCCGGCGTCGCCTGTGCTGGCGTTGTCGGGGTGAAAACGCTCTGCGAGCGTCTGGTACACGCGCTCGATCGTCTCTTCATCCGCTTGCGGCCCGATTCCGAGGATTTCGTAATGATCGGCAACGAACACATCCCCATCCATCGTCCCTGCGGGCTCGATGTCGAGCGGGAGCGGGTCGTTTTTCCGGAAATGAGACATGCCGCGGGCCGGATCTTCCAGTTCGGCTCGCCCGCTGTAATAGCAGTATGTGGCCAGGGCGCGAAATTCCAACCGGTGTTCCAGCTTGCTCTCGACAACATCAAACCCGTCGGAGGTAATACTGTACGCCGTGAATTCCCCGATCGTCGCCCACTTTTTTTCGCTCAGATACCACAGGGCGGAACCGAGTTCCTCGCGCGTGCATCCCGTCATTCGTTCCAGATCGAGGATCGAGAGCCCCGGCGATTCATGGGTGCTGATCCTCCGGCGATAGAGCAGACAGAGGACGGCCAGCCTGCGATTCTGTCCGCCCCGGACACCATCGAAAAATTCCCGGCCGCGCAGCCCGAATCGAGCCGAGCCTCTGGTGTACTGGCGCAAGACGTTATACTTCGCGCGCATGGCCGGGTCCGAAAGAGTCTCGTAAGCCTCTCTGAGCCGCAGAAAAGTTTCGGGGTCGCCTGTACTCGGGTTGTCGGGGTGAAAACGGTCCGCGAGCGTACTGTATACGCGCTCGATCGTATCTATGTCCGCTTGCGGGGGAACGCGCAGAATCTCGTAGTAATCGGTGCCAAAGATGTTTTCTTCGCGCGGTTTGGCCAGTTCGATATCTGTTGTGCATGTGTCGGCTCGCCAGGAACGCGGCTCGACATTTTCCACATTGGGTGAGGACATTTCAGGGCCGGGAGAACGACAATTCCAGGAGTCTCCTGGTCAGGCCGGGAATCGACCTCGATGCTGCCGCACCGCTGAGGCGTCCCGGCCCTGCGTCACCGGCCTGTAGGCCGGAGACGGCAGGGAAAGCAACCGGGAGAAGGAACGGAGACTTCAACACAGTTAAGCACCAACGGTTACTAGTCAGTATGTCCACCCTGCTCAGGTCCCCGCAAGTTCGACGACGGTTAATACTCCGTTGTCAACCGATGAGTTACCGGGTGGCCGCCTCCTACTGTTCGCCCGCGCCTGCGAGGGGTTCCGATTCGGAAGCATCGGTGGTCGAAGTGCCCCAAACAACATTCGTGCCCCAGACCACGTTAAAACCTTCCAATGTACTGGTGCCCCAGACGACGTTTGTGCCCCAGACGACGTTGTTGGCCAGAAGCGCGCTGGTGCCCCAGACCACGTTGGTACCCCAGACCACGTTGGACCCCCAAACGATGTTCGATCCGGAAACGCCCTGCAGCGTCACCAGACCAGTGGCCGGGTTATAGACCGCCGAAGGGGACTTTGCCGAGCCAGTCGGGAGTGAGGTGACTTTGTCGGCCAATTGAAAGTCGACTTCGCCGGCGCCGATCGTGAAGATGTCGTAATAGCTCGTGTAGCTGATCCCGGTAGCGGGATCCACCGCCACGCTGCTGACGGGGAAGGTCTTGGTCGACGTTTGCATGAGCACCGCCTTGATCTGGTCCGGCGTGATGCTCGGATCAGCCTGGAAGGCCATGGCCAGGCCGCCGGTGACGACGGGTGTGGCCATGCTGGTGCCGCTAAGAATGAAATAGTTGCCAGTAACCTGGTTAGCGGGGTAGAGATTCGAAAGTGTAAGCCCCGGAGGGAGGGTAGAGACAATCAGGTTGCCCGGCGCAACCAGGTCCGGCTTGACATAGTGATCGAACAGCGTAGGACCTTTCGAACTGTAGCTGGCAATCAGGTCGTCAGTGCGTACCGTGGTGCCCTCGCTCTTGATGCAGCCGACCGTAATCACGTAAGGGTCGTTGCCCGGGGCGGTGATTGTGCCATAACCATCCGTGTTGGCCGAATTGTCGCGTCCGTCGTTACCCGCGGCAACGACGACGGCGATCCCGGCGCTCCAGGCCGCTTCCACGGCCTGACAAAGAGGGTCCTGCGCGGCGGATTCAAAAACCGGGCGGCCAAGCGAAAGATTGATGGCGCGAATGTTGTATTTGCTCTTCAGCGAGATCGCCGTTTCGATCGCCTGAATCACTTGCGCGTCCGTGCCCTGGCCGTTTTGGTCGAGCACTCGGAGGTTGATGATATTGGCCTGTGGCGCCGTTCCGATGTAGACCGTGCCATTACCGTTGCCCGCCAGAATGCCTGCCACGTGCGTGCCGTGTCCGTATTGATCGACCGCTGTCGCGCCGGTGACAAAAGACTGCGAGTACACAATACGGTCCGTGGAACCATTGTGGAAATCCGGCAGATCCACGACACCGCTGTCGATCAAAGCCACGCCGATGCCTGCGCCCGTGAAACCATTCGAATTGGCCCAGTTGGAGTAAACGGTGCCATCGGTGATCTGATCGAACATCGCCTTGAGAGGCCGGTTCGGGGACACGTAGGCCACATCCGGATCGTTGGCCAGCTCGGCGATCCGGGAAACCGGAATACTGTAATGCGCTCCCTTGATGGACTCCAGCCGGTGAAGGAGCGAACCGCCGAGAGCCGCCGCTCGCTGGTGATGCGCGGAGGTCGGCGTGACTTTGTATTGCACGATTACTTCGACAGGCGCCTCCGATCGCAGCGATTGCAGGTCGGGCGAGATCCTCGGATCCCCCGCCCATGCGAACGAGGCCATGAGGCTTGACGCCAGCCAGATGCCTGCGACTAATTTGACGGTGTAATTCATGAGTGTGCCTCGTTTCGAAAACAGGTCTGTTAGAGAATGGATCGGACGGAGATCGGCGTGACCTGCCGGGATGATGGAAAAGGTATGGGTTCGATCCGCAAGGTTTGCCCCCACACGGCCGTGGATTTGCTCATAAAACAGGGATCGACAGGGGTTAAACCCAAGAGCTGATTCCGGCAACGCCCGAAAGGGGAATTACCGGAACTGTCGGGTGTGGAGAGGTCGTTACCTTGCAAGTTTCTGTTTGCTGTCAGTTCTGCCGGCATAATAGCCTTCTTCTTTCGTACGCGCCTGATTTCCAAAGCTTATGGAGCGCGTTTACAATTCGATCCTAAGCAGGAAACGACAGACAGACAATCCGCCTGGTACGGGGCCGCGCGGTTACTATTGGCTAACAACCCGTGTTCCCTATTGGCTGAATTTTGCGGGCTTCGACGTATTCCGGCTGCGGGAAGCGAAAATGTGGCTGTTCGGTTAACCAACGGACATTTAACTGAAGTCATTTTGCCGGATGCGCTGAACCTGAAGGCGGGGAACTGCGTGGCCAAAAGTTAGCAATCCTGACCCGCGGCGCGTAGCCTGCGCCATGGAAGCAAAAATAAAACCCGAGGATTCTACAATGAACCAGGGGCATTTTGAGGGCTGGCAGGTCGGCTGGATGGAACAGGTCGACGAGGAGCAATCGAAGCTCAGAAGTTCAATCGGGAGCATTCATCCATGTACAACGTGAAAGCCTGGGCGGCCGGCAATGCAGCATCGCCGCTTGCCTCCACAACAATCGAGCGGCGGGATCCCGGCGCGCACGACGTTCAGATCGAAATCCTGTTCTGTGGGATCTGCCACTCCGACCTCCACCAGGTCCGGAATGAGTGGAAAAGTGTGATGCCTACGATCTACCCCTGTGTACCCGGCCATGAAATTGTCGGCCGTGTCACGCGGGTTGGCTCCGCCGCAACGAAGTTCAGACCCGGCGATCTGGCCGCAGTCGGCTGCATGGTGGATTCGGACCGGACTTGCCCCGAGTGCCAGGCCGGCCTGGAACAGTTCTGCCCGAACGTAACCCTTACGTACAACTCTCCCGACAAGCACCTCGGCGGCGTCACCTATGGCGGCTATTCCGACAGTGTAGTCGTCGATGAGCGTTTTGCGCTCCGTCTCCCGTCCAGTCTCGATCCGGCCGGCGCCGCGCCTCTCCTGTGCGCCGGAATCACGACCTACTCACCGATGCGCCATTGGGGCGTCGCGAAAGGCCGGAAAGTGGGGGTCGTGGGTCTCGGCGGACTGGGCCACATGGGAGTCAAGTTCGCGCACGCGCTTGGAGCTCACGTGGTCGTCTTCACCACCTCCCCCGGCAAAAAGGAAGACGCAATCCGGCTTGGCGCCGATGAAGTCGTCGTCTCCCGCAATTCCGGCGAGATGCAAAAGCACGCGGGGAGCTTCCACTTCATTCTTGACGCCGTCTCCGCCGATCACGACATCAACGCTTACATCCAGCTCCTCCGTCGCGACGGCAACATTACTATGGTCGGCGCGCCCGAAAAGCCGCTCGCCGTCTCGGTCTTCAGCCTTATTTTCGGACGGCGCAGCTTCTCCGGTTCACCCATCGGTGGCATCCCCGAGACGCAGGAGATGCTCGACTTCTGCGGGGCACATAACATCACGTCCGACGTCGAAGTCATCCCGATTCAGAAGGTCAACGAAGCTTACGAGAGGCTGCTCAGGTCGGACGTGAAGTACCGCTTCTCCATCGACATGGGTTCTCTCCGATCGGAGTGATTCCTGAACGCACCTCGCGTCAGACGGCGCAGAACGCGCTGTTTTCCACCAGTTCGCGATAACGGTAACTGTCTTCCGTCAGCAGCTGATCCACCTCCGGGCCTCTCAGAAAACGGAGATGCGCCCTTCGTTCGACCCTGACCAGGACCTGAGCCAACCCCGAAAGCGTGGCTTCCGCGGAAGGAGTGATTTGCTCGCCCACGAGCAACCCGCCGCCCTCAAAAACAATAAACGGTATGGCAGCCGAAGGCTCCCCCAGTGCGAGTCGTTTCGCATTCGTCCATTCCTCCCGCGGCCAGGAGCGAACAGTCGGACCCAGGAAAATCGCCTGGCAGGGATAAATCACACCGCCGCCCAGAAAGGCCAGCGCAGTTGAATCGGTGCCCAGTGCGTGCACCGTTTCGTCGGCCGGCAACTTCCATCCGGTGCCCCGCGAGAGACGGAGAAGCGATTCGATGTCCGCTGCCGCATCCACTCTTGGCGAGCGGGCCAGTCGCGCCTCGACCTCGTGCAGCCGTTCCGCGGCTGCCGCGCAATTCGCGCCGCAGATTACCAGACCGTGATTGCCCAGAACGAATACATCCGTGTCCGGCTCGCTTTCGATAGCGCATAGAATCGCCCTTGCCAGCGGAAGACCCGATTCGACATACGGAATCCATTGCCATGCCAGACCCTCGAGTCTTTCCGCCAGCCGCTCCGCCGCATCCACCCGCACAGCCCACGCGAGGGTGTTCAATGAATGGACGTGCACCACTACCGTATGCGGCAATACAGCGTGCATGGCCGTCTCGACTGAGGTCGTGAGCAGTTGCCCGCTCACCATGCGGTGCTGTCCGGCTGGATTCGTTTCGTGAAGTACTTGCCACCGGGTCTGCGCCAGATCGACCGGCACGAGCATTTCCTTCCGCCCCGCATGCGCCAGCCACTTACCGGATGCCTTCACCCACAAAGTTCCATTTGTCTTCACCGACGTGTTTCCGGTACCCGCTTGCACGAGCATCGGGTCGCTCCCGAGGCGGGCGGACAATTCCAGCAGGGAGTTGATTTGCGGGTCCGCCGTCTTTGACAAATTCTCCATCCGCCGCGAGCATCTATTCTAGCGCCCCGGTCTGCCAGAAACGGATTTGCAACGCGGATGATTCGCCCCGGTGCCGGTGGGATATCCTGGAGACGTGCCGATGCACACACAATTATGGCGAGCATACTCGACCGGATCGACTCTCCCGCGCAGCTCAGGGAGCTATCCCTTGCCGAACTCGAACTGCTGGCACAGGAAATCCGCGAACGGCTGATCACTGTCCTGTCGAACAACGGCGGACACCTCGGCCCGAACCTTGGCGTGGTGGAACTCAGCATTGCACTGCACTATGTGTTCCGTACACCCAGCGATATGTTCCTGTTCGACGTTAGCCACCAGGCCTACGTGCACAAACTGCTGACGGGTCGCCGGGAACGATTCCAAACCATTCGCACTCCCGGCGGCCTGAACGGGTTCATGTTGCGCACCGAGAGTCCGCACGATTGCTACGGCGCCGGGCACGCCGGCACGGCTCTTTCGGCGGCGCTCGGCATGGCTGTCGCCCGCGACAAGACAGGCGGCAAAGAGCATGTCGTCGCGGTGGCCGGTGACGCCGCGTTCACCTGTGGAATTACTTTCGAGGCTCTGAATAATATCGCGCACCACACCAAACGGCTCATTGTGGTTCTCAACGACAACGAGTGGTCGATCGACAAGAATGTGGGCGCGATTGCGAATTACCTTAACAAGATTGTCACCAGCCCCCAATTCGACTATCTGCATGAGCGGGCAGGCAAACTTGTTCAGAAAATGGCCGGCGTCAAGGCTCTTCGCATGGCGCGAAAAGCCGAAGAGGTAGCCAAGGGGATGCTCTGGCCCAGCGTCATTTTCGAAGAGCTGGGGCTGAAGTACTTTGGCCCCATAGACGGGCACGACATCGCGACGCTGATCAAAACGCTGGAGTTTCTCAAGCAGCAGGAACGTCCCGTCCTGCTGCATGTGCTCACGCAAAAGGGTAAGGGCTTCGAGCCAGCGCTGGAGAAGCAGAAGAAATTCCATGGGCTGGGTCCGTATGATCCCGAAACGGGCGAGACCAAGCCCCTGGGCCGTCGAACGTATTCCGAGGTCTTCGCCGATACGCTGGTAAAGCTGGCCAACTTCGATCCGAAAGTTGTGGCGATCACCGCGGCCATGCCCAACGGCACGGGTCTCGACCGCTTCCAGCCTTTTCATCCCGACAAATATTTCGATGTCGGGATTGCCGAAGAACACGCCGTGCTCTTCGCGGCCGGCCTGGCCGCGAAGGGTTTCAAGCCATTCTGCGCCATTTATTCGACCTTTCTGCAGCGCGCCTTCGATCCCATCGTGCACGACGTCTGCCTGCAGGATCTGCCGGTGGTCTTCTGCATCGATCGGGGCGGCCTCTCCGCCGACGACGGACCGACGCACCACGGTCTTTTCGATATCAGCTATCTGCGCGCCATCCCGAACCTGGTCCACATGGTTCCAAAGGATGAAGACGAACTCGCGGACATGCTGTTCACGGCTATGCACTGGAAAGGCCCCATCGCGGTGCGCTTCCCGCGCGGACTGGGGCCTGGGAAACCTGTAAAGGACGTTCCCCGCGCCATTCCAATCGGCAATGCTGAACTGCTTCAGCACAGCGATCATGATCGTGTGGCCATCTTCGCGCTGGGCTCGCTCGTTCCAATGGGCGAAGAGATTGCCCGCAAGCTGGAAGGCGAGGGGGTCGGCGCCGCTGTAATCAATGCGCGATTCGCCAAGCCGATTGACATCCGGATGCTGGAGTTCTTCGCCGGTACGGTGGAAGTCATTCTGACCCTCGAAGACCACGTCCTACGTGGGGGTTTTGGCAGCGCCGTGCTGGAGGAGCTGAACAACCTTGGGCTGACCATTCCGGTAGTGCGCATCGGCTGGCCGGACAGCTTTATCGAGCACGGAAAGCTGGATTCGCTGCGCGCAAAATACGGGATCAGCCCGGAAGCCGCAATCGAAAAGCTTCGTCCCCACCTCGGAGTGCGCGAGAAGCAGCCGGCGTAGCGATCCAGCGCCGGCCATTGCGCGGCCCTGAAACGCTGGAGTCCAGATCGGCGCCGGGATATGGGAAAATCGGGCGACATGTCCAAAGAAGCAGCCGAAGGTCTCCTGACGCTCGAGATTGAACGTGCTGACGCCTGTGCCGTCGTGAGATGCCACGGCAAGCTGGTAGCAGGAGTGAGCGATCATCTTTACAGCGAAGTCAGCCGGCTGATTCCGAGTTCCAAAAGAGTCGTGCTGGACTTGACGGATCTTACTCACATGGACAGCATGGGTCTCGGCACCCTGGTTCGCCTGTGGGTCTCAACCCGATCGGCAGGCTGCGATCTCGAACTCGTCAATCTTGGTAAGCGGGTTCGGGAGCTTCTGGGAATGACAAATCTTCTTTCGGTGTTTACTGTCATCGGGGAAAACCGCTGGATCTGATCGATGCGCCATTCGCGGGTTGGTCGATTTAAGGGGCCGGATTGGTCACGAAGACAGTGGACAGCCACGGGGTGAACGTCACGCCCGGTCCAGCGACCCCGGCACAGACGTTTTGCAGGAAGATCAGCTCCCAGGTGTATTGAGGCGCCATGCTCGGGCCGGCGGCGCAGTTCCACCAGTTTTCAGCCGCGCTTACAGTACCGGTGCCGATATTATCTACGCCAAGCCCCGTGTTGGCGAAGTTGTTCAGATGCACGTTCAGCTGGCCGGACGGCGCATTGAATGCCACGTCGATCATTTCCTGGCCGAACGAGTTCTGCGAGATTACAGTTCCGGTTACCGGCGCCACGCTGAAGACATTGATCCCGGTGGGGCCGGAAGTCGCAGCATCGTCGGTGTCCGCCCCGTTACCGGAGATCCGGTTGCCGACAATAACGTTGTCGTTGAAGTTTACCGGCGGCAAAAAGGCCGGCACCCCAGCCACGCCGGGTGCGGCGTGATTATGCATGGTGACCCCCGGCAGTCCGTTGTTGGTCAGCGTATTGTTGACGATCACGTTCCCGGAGTTGATGTTGCCGGGACCGGGAGCGAAGATTCCGACGCCCGCCCCCGCACCCGGAACCAGATATCCGTTTTTCGAAACGACATTCTGCGAAATCGTGTTGCGCATGACGCCGTATGGCGCCCCCGCGGGTGTCGTAATGGGGAAGCTCGGGTGCGACGCAAGGGTAATGCCGCAGTCGTAAGGATTGTTCTGGACGGTGTTGCCGGTAATCAGATTGTCGTAAGCCGGCCCGGTTTCGTCGCTGATCAGAATGCCTCCCGAATTATTCTCGATGATGTTGTTGGTCACCGTGGAATGATCTACGGCCATCAGGTGGATGCCCTCGCCGCAGTCCTCACCTTCGCTGGTTTCGAAGGCCGATATGTTGGGACAGGTGCCCATGGCGATGTTGAGAGACTTGTTGTTGTTCAGGACCTGGTTGCCCACGATGGTGATATCCGACGCATTGACAGCCAGAATACCCTCGAAATTCGCGTTCTGGACGGTGAAACCTGAAATCAGCACTTCGGCGACTCCGGCCATGGGGGCCGCGGACATACCGTTGATGAAGATTCCGTTCGCGAGGCCGGTCGCATCGATGATGGTCGCGCTCGTCAGACCCGTTGCAATCAAAGAGAGCGACTGGGTGATCGTGACCTGCTCCGCGTAGGTGCCTGGCGCGACGTTGATCGTGTCGCCGGGATTCGCCTTGGCGACGGCCGCGCCGATAGTGGAATAACAACTGGGCGTGCCGCCGACGCACAAAGTTGCGCCAGCCGCCAGCCCGGAACCGCCAAAAAGAAACAGCGCCCCGATTCCGGTGAGCAATCTGGTTGTATGGTTATGGGTAGTTCCGATTATTCTTTCCACTAAAGCACTCCTTTTGTCTTTCTGTGTTCGCCGCATCGAAACGGCAATGTTCGGCCAAAATGTCCGGCCTGGCTTCCAGGCAGGACTCATTCTACAGGTTTTCCATACCACCTCGCGGCGACAATCGTCCCCGCCGCGGCAAACGTGATAAATTTCTTCGCAGGGAAACATTGAAATGCTCAACAAGAAACTGATTCCATCCGCCATCGCGGCCTTCGCCTTATGCGCAGGCCTCGCCGTTGCTCAGGCGCCGCCTGCAGCGCCGTTCACGACTCATCAATTGAAGCCCAACGTTTACTGGATCGAGGGCGGCGGCGGCAACAGCGGCGTCATCGTCGGTGACAAGGGCGTTATTGTGATCGATGCCAAGACCACCCCTGCGGGCGGGAGGGAGCTCCTCGAAGATATCGCGAAAATCACCCCGAAGCCCGTGACCACAGTCATCCTTACGCACAGCGACGGAGATCACGTGAACGGCCTGGCGTCGTTCCCGGCCGGCGTGAAGGTCATCGCGCATGAGAACAACAAGAAGGAACAGGAAGCGGCGCTCGCCGCCGGCGGTCGCGGCGCACCGCCCGCCGATCATCTTCCCAGCCAGGTCGTTACGAAGAACAAGGAGACCGTCAAGCTCGAAGGCGTGAAGTTCGAACTGTTCCACTGGGCGCCCGCGCATACCAGCGGCGATCTGATCATTTATCTGCCCGCCGACAAGATCGTATTCACCGGAGATGTCATCGCGTCCACGCTTCCCGATGCCCTAATCCATCTCGAAAAGCATGGCTCCTCGGAAGGCTGGATCACCACCACGAAAGGTATCCTCACGCTGAACGCGGATGAATTCGTGCCCGGCCACGGAAATCTGATGACGAAGGACGACATTCAGCAGCGCCTGACCCGCGTGGAGACAAAGCGCGCCAAGGTCAAGGAACTGGTGGCGCAGGGTAAGTCTCTCGCGGAAATCAAGACTGCCCTCGGCGATCCACCGCCGGCAGCCGGCGGCCGGGGCCCGGCATTCCCGACCCTCACGGAAGTCATTTATCGTGAGTTGACCAACAAGACCTCCTGATTCGGATGGTTCCGAAGGCGAATCCCCAGCCGGCGCTTCTTCTGCCTCCTGCGTTCACGGCTGGTCTCGCCGGCCTGGCGTTTCTCAATCCGATTCGCCAGAACCTGAAAGCTCAAGCGGCATTTCTGGGCGCCGCGGCCGCGCTTTGCGCATGGAACGTCTTGCTGCTGATTCTGGCGCGGCGCCAGGGACGTACTCTTACTCTGCAGGTAGTCGCGAAGAAGCAGCACTATGTCCAGGCGTGCGCGCAGGCGGCGGTGCTGCTGTATTGGGGATGGTACTGGCCCCACGTCTACGCCTTCGGCGCCTTTATTCTCGCTCAGCTGCTCTTTGCTTATGCGTTCGACATGCTGCTGTCGTGGTCGCGGCGCGATCTGTACACTCTCGGGTTCGCCTCGTTTCCAATCATCTTCAGCATGAATCTGTTCCTCTGGTTCAAGCCGGACTGGTTCTACCTGCAGTTTGCCATGGTAGCGCTGGGACTGCTGGCGAAAGAGACGATTCGCTGGAACAGAGACGGACGGCGGGTACATATCTTCAATCCCTCGTCGTTTCCTCTCGCCGTATTCTCGCTCGCCCTGCTGGCCACCGGCACGAGCGATATCACCTGGGGCACTGACATCGCCAGCACACAGTTCTTTCCGCCGCAGATGTACCTCGTGCTGTTTCTTGTTGGCCTGCCCGGCCAGTTCTTCTTCGGCGTGGCCTCAATGACGATGTCGGCCGTGCTGACCACGTGGTTGTTCGGCCGCCTCTACTTTGCCGCGACCGGAATTTACTTCTTCTACGATTCGTATATCCCGATCGCCGTATTCCTGGGAATGCTATTGCTGTTCACCGATCCATCCACCTCGCCGCGCACGGAAGCGGGGCGAGTCGTTTACGGTGTGATCTATGGACTGAGCACGGTCGGGCTATACGAACTGCTTGGGCGAGCGGGAATGCCGACCTTTTACGACAAGCTTTTGCAAGTCCCGCTCATGAACCTTTCGGTCAGGGGCATCGACCGCGTCGCGCGCTCCCGCTGGCTTCGCGGGTTCGACCTCGCGTCGCTCGTGCCCCGGCGGCGCAACGTCGCCTACATGGGCGTTTGGACAGTCGTGTTTATCCTGCTCAGCGCAACGCAGGGAGTGGGCGATGCTCATCCGGGCCAATGGATGCCGTTCTGGCGACGGGCCTGCGAAGACGGCCGGCCCTACGCCTGTCCCTACCTGGCCGATTTACAATTGAATGCCTGCAACCGCGGATCAGGGTGGGCTTGCAATGAAGCCGGCCTGCTCGATATCGCGCTCTCGCGCTCGGGCGAGGATCTTCGCCGGCAAGATCCCGCAGCGGCGCTGGAACCTCTCGACCACGGGTGTCGGCTCGGGTTCGCAGCGGCGTGCGGGAATCTGAAGACGATGACCCATGGGGGCGCACTAACCAGCGCGCCGCCCGCTCTCAAGGATTACCCAATCGTTCTCAGGGGAAGCAAAGGCGATATCCGCGAGCGAACGCCCTCGGCGTTATACCGGCTGGCTTGCCGCGAGGGCTGGCCCGACACCTGCCAGTGAGAGGCGGCGATCCGGGCGCTACTTCTTGTTACCCGCTTCCGCCTCTTCCTTGCGCGCCCCCGCGAGGATACCGGTCATGCCGTAGTTGCCTTCGTGGCACGCGGAGTCGAAGATCATGTGGCGGGAATCGTCGCTGCTCTTCCCCATCTCGATCAGAATCGTCCAGGGCCGCGTCCATGTCTTCGGATCGTCGAAAGTGATCTCGCGCCTCAGATTATTCGCGTCAACGCGCGTGAAGCGTTCGATCATTCTGTAAGTCTCGATGTCGGATCCGCGGAATCCCTCGGAGAAATTAGTCGTTTCGACGACCAGCGTGTTGCCTTCCCAATGGCCGCGGGAGTCGCCGAGGTAGAATTTTGCCGTCGTGGGAGCATGCGGGCGGCCATCCATGTAGATGATGCGGTTGCCGCCGCCGGCGTGATCGTCTTCCATATAAATGGCCATGGATTTCGGCGACTGCACGACTTGCATCACGGTGCCCTGCGCGAACATCGTGTTCAGCGGAAGGAAGGGCATCGGAACGCCGAGGCAACGCGGCGATTGAGCCACGGTCTCGGGATTATCGTTCTGCGTGCCACCGATACCAAGACCCAGGCCGCCCCGGCCACCACCGCCGCCGAACCCGCGGCCTTGCGGCTGCTTGCCCGCGACCAGCGGGGGAATCCTGCCATCCGGCGGGTCGATGATCATCGACGTGCGCTTGCCGGTCTTCAGGACCGAATTGAAGACTGCGTTGTACGCGCCGCTGACGTCCTGGGCGCCGGTTGAGCGCATATTGCGACCGGGATTAATGCCTTTCGCCGCGTTCGCCGCGGCGACTTCCGCGTCGGTCAGAAATTCCTTGTTGGCATTCGCGGCGGAGCGTTCGAGAGGAACGTCGTACAGCACAAACCATGTGCCTTGCAGGTCCGGATCACCCCACGGCATGCGCGGCGCGGATGTTCCGGTCTTCGCCGTCGACTTGGCGGCTGTCGACTTTGAGGCCGAGGCAGGGGTTTGGCCCGTCAGCGAAACGACCGCCAACGACGCCAGCGCCAGTCCCGCCAGCGCAACCAGTGACACCAGATATCGTTGGCGCATTTTGCTCTTTTTAGTTTCCCTCTCGACCTTCTCTTCGCTTCGGTGAGAATATCATCGCTGGGGACAACCGTCAACGTGGGCCATTCCATTGACAATCCGGGCATGCCCGTGTATACGTAAGTACTGCTCGTCGGTTCAATCAGGGAGGTCGTTGAAACATGCGAAGTTGGGGTAAAGGCTGGGTCATCGCTGCGTCTTCCGCCGCCGTGACCGCCGGTCTTTTCTGGCTGATCACGCAAAGAGTGACGCCGGTGGCGGCAGCCGCCGTTGCGGCTCCAGCCGCTTCAGGCCGTATCGCCGGTAAACCCGACTTCAATGGAATCTGGGAAGCCAATAACACGGCGAACTGGGACTTGCAGACTCACCAGGCGCGGCCGATGGTTGCGCAGCCCGGGCTGCTGCCGGGCTCGGTGGTGCTGGCTGCCCCCGTGCTGGCTCTTGGTTCCCTCGGCTGGGTTCCCGGAGGTCTCGGCATCGTGGAAGGCGATGGCCAGATTCCATACCAGCCCTGGGCCGCGGCGCGTAAAAAAGAAAATCTGGAACACTGGCTGGATCGCGACCCGGAAATCAAGTGCTTCCAGCCCGGCATACCCCGCGCAATGTATATGCCGCACCCGTTTCAGATCGTTCAGAGCGCCACCAAAATCATGATGGTGTTCGAATATGCGAACGCCCAGCGCACGATCCACCTGAACAAGATGGAACCGTATCCGAATGTCTTGTACATGGGATATTCGACGGGGAAATGGGAAGGCGACACGCTGGTCGTCGACGTCACGGATTTCACCGACGCTACCTGGTTCGATCGATCCGGCAACTTCCATAGCGACGCCCTGCATGTCGTCGAGCGCTACACGCCCATGGGTCAGAACGCGATCCGCTACGAAGTCACGATTGAAGACCCGCAGGTATTCACGCGCTCGTGGAAGATCAGCATGCCCATCTATCGCCGGCTGGAACCGAATGCGCAACTGACCGATTTCCGCTGTGTGGAGATGGTGGAAGAAACCATGTACGGGCACCTTCGCAAAAACCAACTCGTCAAGCACTGGGAAGGAAAGACGATGAACGTCGACATCACGCGCAAGATTCCGCCCGGAGACTCGGTCCACGAACGCTATATATCGGGTAATCCGCCGGCTGCCAAATGAAGGGAACCGCTGTGAGATGCTAAGGGATCAGGAGATTAGTTTCATGCGAGCCAGATTAACCGCGGGAGCCGTCATCGCGGCGGGAATGTTTGTGCTGTTGTCGCCATTGCCAATCCAGGCGCACCATGCATTCGCGGCGGAGTTTGACGATAAGAAGCCGGTGCATTTCCCGGAAGCCACGGTTACCAAAGTCATGTTGATCAATCCGCACAGCTGGATTTACGTCGATGTGAAGCAACCCGATGGCACCGTCGTGAACTGGGCGATAGAAGCTGGCAGCCCGAACGTCCTGATGAGGCGAGGCGTCACGAAAAATACGCTCAAACCTGGCGACAAGATTGTGGTCGACGGTTATCAGGCGAAAGACGGCTCCCACAGGGCAAACGGCAGAGATCTCAGGCTTCCGAACGGGCAGCAATTATTCCTCGGATCGTCGGGTGACGGGGCTCCGAACGAAGTGCAGCGGCCGGGCGTCGACACAGCGAAGTAGACGGCGCCTGTGCGCGCTGACTGCGGCGCTCGCCGTACCCGCGCTCCCACAACAATCCGGTTCGCCCAGTCGCTCGAACTCACGCGATTCCACCAGATCTGCACGCCTATACAAAGCAGAATGAAAGACGACAGGCGGTCGGCAATGGTACGCTTAACTCCGGCGACAAAAAGGAACGAGGAGATTTCATCCGATGAGCATGAAGTTGCATACCCGGCAGGTGGGCGACGTAACGATAATCGATATTTCCGGCCGGGTCACTCTCGGCGAAGGATCGAGCGCAATACGCGAGACGATGCGCGATCTGACCGCCAAAGGCGACAAAAAGCTTCTGCTGAATCTGAGCGATATGTCCTATATCGACAGCACGGGCATAGGCGAGCTGGTTGCGGGATTCACCAGCGCCTCCAACGCCGGTGGCACCGTGAAACTGCTCGGCGTGACCAAACACGTGAAGGACGTGTTGCAGGTCAGCCGGCTTTACACCGTTTTCGAGGCGTTCGACGACGAAGCAACCGCGTTGAAGAGCTTTACTTAAGAGCCGGCGGCTCCCGCAACTCGTGAGCTCTCCGCTACTGGACACGGAGTCACGTTCCAGATCTCGGAGGCGTATTGAGCGATCGTGCGATCGCTGGAAAACTTGCCGGAATTCGCGACGTTGAGAATGGCTGCCCTGGCCCATTCGTCCGGATTGCGATAAAAGTCGCCTAGTCTTGCGTGGGCTTCGCCGTACGCGCGCAAATCCGCCAGGTGCAGATAAAAATCGCCCTTTTTGAGCAGCACATCGAGTATCGGGTCGAAAACGCCGCGCTCGCCGGGATTGAAGTGACCTGAGGAAATCAAATCGAGCGCAGCCCGCGTTTCGGGCTCGTTTTCGTAGTGCCAATGCGGGTTATACCAGCCCCGCGTTTGTTCCACCTGCTCCGCCGTCAATCCGAACAGGAACATGTTCTCCTCGCCGGCCTCTTCGGCCATCTCCACCGTGGCGCCGTCCCGCGTCCCGATTGTCAGAGCGCCATTCATCATGAATTTCATATTGCTGGTACCGCTGGCTTCGTAGCCGGCCGTGGAGATTTGTTCGGAGACGTCGCTGGCCGGAATCAGCCGCTCTGCCACAGACACGCTGTAATCGGGCAGGAAGACGACCTTCAGCCGGCCGCGTGTGCCCGGGTCGATATCGATCGCCGCCGCCACATTGTTTATGAACTTGATGATCAGCTTGGCCAGCTGATAAGCGGGCGCAGCCTTGCCGGCGAAGAAAAAAGTGCGCGAAGGCGCTTCAAGACCGGGGTTCTGGCGCAGGCGATTGTAAAGGATGATGATGTGCAGCGCGTTCAGCAGCTGCCGCTTGTACTCGTGAATGCGTTTGATCTGGCTGTCGAAGATGCTCTCGGGATCCACCATCTGGCCGGTAGTAACGGCCAGCCAGTCGATGAACCGCAATTTCGCGTGGCGTTTGGCGCCGCGAAACCGTTCGGCGAACCCGGAATCCCAGGCCAGCGGCTTCAGCTTCGCGATCTGGCTGAAGTCGCCGATCCAGCCATCGCCGATGGCTTCGGTGATTACGCTTGCCAGCGGTGGATTGGCCACCCGCAGCCAGCGCCGCGGCGTCACGCCGTTGGTCTTGTTGTTGAACCTCTGGGGGAACATCTGCGCGAAATCGGCGACCACGTACTTCTTCAAAAGTTGCGTATGAATCGCGGCGACGCCGTTGGTGCTATGCGAGCCCACTATGGCGAGATTCGCCATGCGGACCTTTCTCTTTGCGCCTTCTTCGATCAGGCTCATGCGCCCGGCGCGCGCCTCGTCTCCGGGATACTGCCCTCGCACCTGATTCAGAAACCGCCGGTTGATCTCATAAATGATTTCGAGCTGCCTCGGCAGGATATCTTCAAACCATTTCACCGGCCATTTTTCCAGCGCCTCCGGCAGCAGAGTGTGGTTGGTGTACCCGAATGTGCGCTGCGTGATGTCCCAGGCCTGGTCCCAGCCGAGTTTGGCGTCGTCGAGCAGGATGCGCATCAATTCGGCGACCGAAACCGTGGGATGGGTATCGTTCATTTGAATGGCGACTTTCTCCGGGAAGCGACTCCATTCCGTATTCGTCGCCCGGAACCGGCGAACGATGTCGTGGATGGAACAAGCGCACAGAAAATACTCCTGGAGGAAGCGCAACTCCTGCCCGAGTTCGGTCGAGTCATCGGGGTAAAGCACGCGCGTGATGGATTCCGCTGCCAGGGTTTCCGTAACCGCGCCGACGAAATCGCCGTGACTGAACTGGTGGAAGTGAAACGAGTCGGGCGCTCCCGCCGACCAAAGCCGGAGTGTATTAATCGTCCTCCCTCCGTAGCCGACGACGGGCCGGTCGAAGGGAATTCCAAGCAGCGTCGAAGGTTTTCCCGGAAGCGGCGCCAGGCTTCCGCCGCGGATCTGAAATGAACAGGCCAGTTTCACTTCCACGATGTGATCGAGGCGCACCACTTCCCAGGGATCCGGGCGGCGCAGCCAACGGTCCGGTTGTTCATTCTGCCAGCCGTCGCGAATGGTTTGCTTGAAAATTCCGTACTCGTAGCGCAAGCCGTAACCCATTGCCGGAAGGTCGAGCGTCGCCATCGACTCGATAAAGCAGGCGGCCAGACGCCCCAGACCTCCATTCCCGAGACCGGCGTCCGGCTCCTGTTCCAGCAGTTCGTACCAATCGACATTCTTCTCGCGGCATGCCTCGAGCATCGCGGGGTCGAGAAGCAGATTGGATACGTTGCTGGCGAGAGAGCGCCCGATCAGGAACTCCATCGAAAGATAGTAGGCGCGCTTGGGGTCGGCCTTGTAGTGCGTCTTCTTGGTGCGCAGCCAGCGCAACGCGAGCACGTCCCGCAGCGAGCGGGCCACCGCTTCATATCGCTCGCGCGCCGTTGCCAGGTCGGGGTCAATGGCGTAGTCGAAGAGAAGATGACGGTCATACAACGCGTTGGGATCGCTATGAAAACGAACTGGCCCGTATTCGGCGAGATCTGGGTGCATCGGGTTTTCTTCCTGCAAACGCTGAAGCGTATACGACGGGTTCATTATGAACCCCGAAAATTACAGCCCGATCTCGGTTGGTCGCGCGCCCCCGCAGTCAGCCGTTCTACCGTTGCGATCCCTGGGAACCAGGCATCCATCCTATGTCCTCGTAGGTTACGCTGGCAAAGCCGTATGCGCCGACGTTCGCAAGGCCTTTTTTAACCGCCCAGAGGTCGGGCCGTTGATAGCTCGTGAGCGAGTGAACCTCGGTCCATATCATCGTGTCGATCTGGTTCGCCAGCTGGATCTCCTTCGCCGGGTCCAGTTCCTCGGTGGCTTCGTCGAAGAGATGGTCGATCTGATCGCTGCCCGTGCGCGCATAGTTCTGCTGGATGCTGTCCCCCACCGGCTTGGCATAGATCGATCGGGAAGAACTGACCGGGAACTGCGTGCCAAACCATGAGAACACGGTGAAATCGAAACGGCCGGGAGAGATGTATTTGTCGAAGAAATCGGTCGTCGGAACGGTATTGATCTCAACCTTGACGGCGATCTGCGCCAGCATATTCTGAATGATTTCCGACTCGGATTTGCTCACTGAGACGCCACTGGGAATCACCAGGTTGATGGATAGTGTTTTTCCGTTTTTCACGCGGCTGTTACCCTGCACCACCCAGCCCGCCGCATCCAGCATCTGTTTGGCCTTCGCCGGGTTGTACGCGACCACGCCGGAATTGTCCTGGTAGCCCTTCTGATTCTCCATGTAAAGGTGGTTGCCGAGCGGTACCGGATCCACCGGCAGGGGGCCCAGTTCCGCCTTCGCTATGGCGGCGCGATCGATGGCCATCGCCAAAGCCTGGCGAACGTTCACGTCCTGCAACTCGGGGCTCTGGCCGTTTATCGTGATGTGCCGGAAGTTCGGTCCGCCCGCAACGCGGAGCTCGATTCCGGGAAGATTTTTGACTTTGTTGTAGTAGTCGACACTCGGACCGACATCCATCATATCGATCTCGCCGTTGGCGAGCGCGGTCGGCGTCGCGTCATCGTCGACCACCCGGTAAACGATCGCGTCCAGCTTGGGTTTACGGCCCCACCATTTTTCGTTCGGCGTGAGCGTGTAGGTCTTGGCTGTCGCATCGTAGCTCTGCAATTTGAACGGACCCGCGCTTGTAAGAATCTTGTCCTTCCAGCCGGTGTTGAAGACATTGGGATCGTTGCTGGTCGACGCCGGATAGAGCAGCCAGAAGAGCGATTTCCAGTCGGAATAAGGCCTGGCGAAGGTGACGACGACCTCGAATTTGTTCGCCCCCTGGCTCACGCTCTGGATCTGGCTGTAGCCGTTGCTCGAGGAGATGTGGTAGGCCTTGTTGGTTCCATTCAGAGACTTCCAGAGAGCGGTAAAATCGGCTGCCGTGATCGGGGTCCCGTCGTACCAGATTGCTTTCGGGTTCAATTCATAGGTCACCACCTGCTTTGGACTGGTCACCACTTTGGGCTCGCCCGTCAGATAGTCAGGATTGTAAGTCGGGGAGCCGGCGGCATCGAATGTAAACAGGCTGGGAAGCACGGCATCGAGAATCCAGACGCCCACCTGGGGGGTTCCGTCGAGCTCGCCGTTATTGAAGTTCGCCGGAGCCGAATCGATGGGCCAAACCAGCTTGCCGCCCTGTTGAACCTTGTCCCGCGGCTGCGGATTCATCTGGTTTTGATTGGCCTTCTGCTGCGTCTGCGATGCCGCGGACTCGGCGCTGGGAGCGCTGCCGCTGTTGCAGGCGCCGCAAGCCAGTCCGAGTGCCAGCATAGGCGCAATAAGTATTCCCGTTCGCATGGATGTTCGATTTGCTCCGGTTCGATTGGTGGGCATTATCCGGCAAGATCCTTCAATACAGCGTACCTTTCGGCGTAGTGACAAGCCGCGCGATGATCCGAGTCCGTTGCGCCCTGCACGGCGAGAACGGGTTGCTCCGCGATGCAGCGCTCGCGCCGGCGATCGTCCAGGTCGTTGGCGAACTTCTGGCACCGCGTGCGAAAACGACAACCCGACGGAGGATCGGCCGGGCTGGGCAAGTCGCCGCGGAGAATGATCCGGCGCCGGCTTCGTTCCTTGCGGGGATCGGGCAACGGGATCGCCGAAAGCAGCGCCTGCGTATAAGGATGGGCGGGAAGCTCGAAGACCTGATCCACCTGCCCGATCTCCACGATCTTGCCCAGATACATGACCGCCACGCGGTCGGCGATGTACCGGACGACCGAGAGATCGTGCGCCACGAACAGGTACGACAGATTGAACCTGGCTTTCAGGCTCTGCAAAAGATTGATGACGCCGGCCCGTATCGAAACGTCCAGCGCGGAGACGGGCTCGTCCAAAACGAGCAGTTTCGGTTGCAAAGCCAGCGCCCGGGCAATGCCGATTCGCTGGCGTTGTCCGCCGGAGAACTCCTGGGGATACCGGCTGGCGTGTTCGGGCCGCAGCCCGACGGTCTGCAGCAGTTCGGCTACACGCCCGGGCTGCTCGGAAGCCGGCACGCCATGCGTCTGCATCGGCTCGGCGACGATGTCCGCGATCGGCATCCGGGGATCGAGCGAGGCCATCGGGTCCTGAAACACGACGCTCAACTCCCTGCGTACGCCGAACCTCTCGGCCTCCGACATCCCCGAGGTGTCCCTGCCAAGAACGACGATTTTGCCGGAGGCCGGCCGGACGAGACCGAGGATTTCCATGATCGTCGTGGTCTTTCCGCAGCCGGATTCGCCGACCAGTCCCAGCGTTTCGCCCTCGCGGATATCCAGGGTGATGCCGTCGACCGCGTACACCGTGCCCACTCGCTTGCGCAGGATCGCACCCTTGACCAGCGCGTAGTGTTTAACCATGTCCACCAGTTCGAGCACCGCCGGGCGCTGCTCCCGGGGAACCGGGCTGGTGGCGGCCTCGCCCGGCTCGGGCACCGGGAAAATATCCACGCTGCCCAGGTTTTTCTCCTCAATTTCGCCCGAGCGATGGCAGGCGGCAAAGTGGGCCGCACCGGACGCGTGCGCAGGCAGAAGTTCCGGTTCTATCCGATCGCAAATCTCGACGCGCATCGGACAGCGCGGTGCGAACGGGCACCCCGGAGGCAGCTGGACCAGGGAAGGCGGGTTGCCTTCGATCGGCGTGAGCGGCAGGCGCTTGCCCACGTCCAGCCGGGGAAGCGAACCCAGCAGCCCGAGCGTATACGGCATTCGCGATTGATAGAACACATCGTCGACTGCGCCAATCTCCACGGGTTTGCCGGCATACATCACCGTGATCCGGTCGGCGAAGCCCGCAATCACGCCCAGGTCGTGCGTGATCATGATGATGGCGGCCCCGGTCGCCTCCTTCGCGGCGTGCAGCACCTCGATAATCTGCGCCTGGATGGTGACGTCGAGCGCCGTGGTCGGCTCGTCCGCGATAATCAGATCCGGGTCGTTGGCAATGGCCATCGCGATCATCGCCCGCTGCCGCATGCCGCCGGAGAACTCGTGCGGAAAGGCGGCGGCGCGTTTGACCGGCTCGGGAATTCCCACGGTCGCAAGCAGTTCGACGGCGCGGTCCATAGCCGCCTTGCGCGAGACCTGACGGTGGATCTGAACCGCTTCTGCGATCTGATCACCCACCGTGTATACGGGCGTCAGGGCGGAGAGCGGATCCTGAAAGATCATGGAGATCCTGTTGCCGCGAATGCGCGAAAGCTCCTTATCGGCCAGGCCGAGCAATTCGTCGCCGCGAAATCGCACGGAACCGGAAACCCGCGCCCGCCGCGGCAGGAGACCCATCACCGCCAGCGAGGAAACCGATTTGCCCGACCCCGATTCGCCCACGATCCCGAGCACCTCGCCCGGCATCACCCGATAACTGAGACCGCGGACGGCTGCCACCAGACCCGCCTCGCTCGGAAAAGACACCGATAGCCTGGACACCTCGAGCAGCGGCTGCCCGTCGCCGTCTTGCCGCTTCGCACTCGGCGGGTTCATCGGGGCGCACCGATCTGGGCGTTCGGGTCGAGCGCGTCCCGCAGGCCGTCGCCGACGAGATTTACGGAAAGCACGAGCACTACCAGCAGAACCGCCGGAAAGTAGAACTGATAACCGAACGCTGTCCCGGCGGCCTGCCAGTGGTCGTTGATCAGCGTTCCCAGCGAGATATCGGGAGGCTGCACGCCGAATCCGAAAAAAGAAAGACCCACCTCGGCCAGGATCAGGCTGCTGACGTTGATGGTCGCGTCGATCACCAGGAAAGAGGACATATTCGGCAGAATGTGCCGGAAAATCGTCTTCCAGCTGGACACCCCAATGAAACGCGCCGCATAAACGAACTCCCTTTCTTTCAGGGAGAGCGTCATGCTTCGCACCACGCGGGCGGTAATCATCCACTGGAAGGCGGCGAGCAGCACGACGAAAACAAGCCACGTTTTGCCATTGAAGACAGGAGAGAGGATGGCGATGATGAGAAACCCCGGGAGGACGAGCAGCAGATCGATCAGCGCGATCATGGTCCGGTCCGTCCATCCGGAAAAGTACCCGGCAGTGGCGCCGGCGACCGCCGCCATGCCCGTCGAGAGCACCGCGCCAACCAGGCCGATGATCAGCGATTTCTGCATACCGCGCATGGTCAGCGCGAACATGTCGAAGCCGTTCTGTGTAGTGCCGAACCAATGCGCGGCCGACGGCGGCGCGAGGAACGAAGCGTAGTCGAGCTGGGTGTATTTCCACTTGTAAAAATACGGCCCCAGATATGCAAACGCAAAAAACAGCAGCACCATGAACAACCCGAACACGGCAAGCCGGGCTCGCAGAAAGCGGCGCAGGACCAGCCGTCTTCGGGAATCGGGTCTGCCGGTGGCGGGAACTGCCGTCATCGTATTGTGGACTCCTGTCTCCTAGCTCCTGCGGATACGCGGATCGAGCATCACGGTAACAACGTCCGACAGGAACCCGGCGATCAGGACGAGTGCCGCGACGAACATGCCGATTGCCGCCGTCGCATTGACGTCATTCTTCTGAATCGATTCGACGAACCACTCGCCCATACCGTGCCAGGTAAATATCTTTTCGACGAAGATCGAGCCGATGAAGATCAGTGCGAACTCGTAAGCGAAAAACGTGCCCATGGGAATCAGCGCCGTGCGCAGCGCATGCCCGATCAGCGCGCGGGGCCGGCGCAGGCCTTTGGCCTGGGCCGTTCTCACGAAGTCGCTGCCCAGAACGTCGAGCATTGAGTTGCGCTGATACCGGCTGTAGAATGCGAATCCCTGCAGGATCAAAACCAGCGACGGCAGGATCAGGTGTTCGATCCGGTCGACCATCCCAGCCGCAGTCCAGTTGGAGAGGCCTGGGGTGTATTCTCCCGTGTTATAGACGATGTGACTGCCGATGAGGTCGTTCACCGAAGTTCCCCCGATCGCCATGAATACCGCCAGCACAACCGTTGGAATCGACAGGATCACGAAGGACGCGAACGTCATAAGGTGATCCGCGAAGCCATACTGTTTAACGGCGCTGTATGCGCCGGCGGCAACTCCGCAGAGCGAACCAAGTATGGAGCCGATGAGCAGGAGTCGCAGGCTGACTCCCATACGCCGGCCCATTTCGGCGTTGACGGAACCGCCGTCGATGGTTTTACCCAGATTGCCGTGCAGCACGCCATCCGTCCAGCGGCCGAACCGCTGGAGGATCGGCGTTTTGTTGTTCAGGTTGAGATCGTCGAGTAGCGCATCGACCACTGCGGGCGGCGGGGGCGGGTTTCGGCCCTCAAAGTTGGATCGGGGATTGAGCGCCACCCCGGCGAGCAGGTATGTCAGGGACGTGGCAAGCACGACGAGCACGACGAAATAGGCAAGTCTTCGCAGCAGAAACTTTCCCAGGCTTCACCCTCCTTTCGAACAGGCCGGCATCGTTGTTGCCGAAGATCCAATATGTCACACTCGAAAAACAGATCGCCCGGCGTAACTTCCAGGCGGCCGTAACCGAACCAATAAGCGTAAGAGGATCTTCTCATGCGCCTTTCCATCGTTCTGACGTCCCTTGGCATGTTCCTGTTGTCGAGTTCCTTCGGCGCAAAGGCGCCCGGGGCGCCGGAAAAACCAGCCCAGCCGGTCGTGGTCGAGTTGTTTACTTCCGAGGGCTGCTCCAGTTGCCCACCCGCCGACGCCCTCCTCCTGAAATTGGACCGAATGCAGCCCATACCGGGTGCGCTGGTCATCCCACTCAGTGAACACGTCGACTACTGGGATCACCTTGGATGGAAGGACCCGTTCTCGTCAGCGGTCTTCAGCCGGCGGCAGGAGAGTTACGCCGAGCGCTTTCACATGGACAGCGTCTACACTCCGCAGGCCGTGATTGATGGGACGTCGGAAGCTCTCGGCAGCGATGCCAGCCAGGTCCGCAACGCTATCCTGCGATCCCTCAATACGGATAAGCTCCAGGTCCGGATTTCACCTGTGTTCCGAAGCAGCCGCGGGGCTCCGGCGGTACATGTGGAGGTAGAGCCCTGGGGCAAATCCGGCAACCGGGGTGGCGCGCAGGTGAAAGTGGCGCTGGCCGAAAGCTCGGTGGTTTCCGACGTTCTGCGTGGTGAAAACAGCGGCCGCAAACTGGAGCACGTGGCGGTGGTGCGAAGTCTGGTGGATATCGGACGTCTGGACGCAGCGGGAGGGTTCAGCGCCGATATCCCGCTCGCCGGCGAATTGGAGCATTGGAGCGGCAAACGAATGGTCGCCTTCGTCCAGGAGCAGCAATTCGGCCGGATTGAAGGGGCTGCGGCGCGGCTCCTCGCCCCCGCGTCGAATTAACGCAGCCGCGGAATTCTACTGCACTTTATCGGGAAACGAAAACACGGGATTGATATCGACCGGGATACCAGCCGTCGCGGCCAGCGCAGTCTTGAGTTCGGCTGGCACCTTGTCGTACTTCATAAACCAGGCTTCCACGCGCGCTCGATCTCCGGTGGCTTCCATCTCAAGCAGTTGCTGGGCCAGGCTCTTGAGCGCCCCGGGAATACGCATGAAATCGATGGCATAACGACCATTCGCGAAATTGAGCGCGTGCTGTTCGTTGAGATAGCTGAATTCCATCAGTTCGGCGCGGCCATGCGCTTCGCCCGTCCCCAGACGGAGAGTTCGAAAAATGCCCGCGACATAGGATGCGTAGTACTCCTCAAGGCGATCCTTCGGCAGCGCGCCGTGATCCAGCAGCCATTGAATCCCGAACATCCCGACCACATCCGCCTTCGCTTCCTCAAGGCCGGAATATGCATTCAGAGGACGGGTCCGTTTGCTAAGCATTTCGGGGAAGTCCCTGAGTTTTGGCTAGGGCGCGACCTGTATGGATTGAAATCGTGGCGCACTCTGATCGCGCCTCAGCCGTGAATTGCGGCGGCAGCACATCCAGATTGCGCATGCTTTCGATTTTTATACCAACCTCACGTTGATTCCGGCGGCACGCTTCGCTCGCGTGCCAGTGGTAATCGGCAGCCAGCGCCAGTTGGGAGATCTGCTGACTGCAAATCAATTTCGCGCGCAGGCGGCGGCCTTTCGTTGGTGCGACGCGGTGATCTGCAACTGAAGGCGGCAGCGACATCGCTTGGCGGCGGACGGATTGTCACGCGAACAACTTTTTGTAATCGGGAACGCATGGCCTGCCGAAGTGTTTGCGGCTACGCCCGCTGCCTTGCCTCGAAGGCCAGGGACGCCGCGCGTCGGGATGGTGGCGCGAATGAATGCGCGCGCACAAGAATCACTCTGGATTTTTGCGTATCGCCCAGCGAATTAATCAGCACATGCCGGAGGTCGAATTTGTTTGGTGGGAGACGGTCCGCTGTGTGTGGAAGTTGAACGCGAGGGCGGAGGCTTTGGGGCTGGGCGGTACTGTGATCTTTCTGGAGATCGCCAGGATCTTTCCGCAGTGATGGCTTCGCTTGACGTTGCGGTGCTCACTTCGGATTCGGAGAGCTGTCGAACGGACTTCTTGAGGCGATGGCGGCGGGGTTGCCGGTCGTGGCGACGCTGTCGGGGGAATGTGGAACGGGTCGATAAAGTCGGGGGGAACTTGTCGTGGCTGGAGACGAAGCAGGATCGACTGCGGCGGTCGAGCGGTTGCTCGGTGCACCTGCACGGCGCGCCGAGCTAGGCAATAATGCGCGTGAGTTTGCGGAGGATAATTTCAGCCTGGACAATGTTCGCGGCCGCTACGAAGCGTGTTA
>CAWBIS010000130.1:0-26422 GCA_963788485.1 Terriglobia bacterium | reverse complement strand
AAAATATATGCTGGGCTGGCACTTTGCCTACCGCTGGCCTTCGTGGCCGTTCTCCTCTTGGCAGGATCGAACCTGAATCGATCACACCTGAAGCTCCTGCCAGGCCAACCCGCAGTTCTGGCTGCCCAGGCTCAGGCGCCGCCCGATCAGGAACCCGATCCCGCAGAGGTTAATCAAGCGCCGGATACTTCCGACCAGGGACCTGCCGGGCAGTCCTACACCCACCGAGGCTCCGCCCGCCTCCTGGCGACCAGAATCCCGACGTCGCCAACGCACGGGCCGCCCACTGCAACAGCGACTCAGCCTCCGCCACCCCTGCCCGACTACGCGCAGCCACAGGCGCCGGGCGATGGATACATCTGGACTCCCGGCTACTGGGCCCAGGCCCTGTTTATGTATTTACTTCGTTCAGTTCATTGCTCCGGTAACGCGGCGGCCATTGCGTTGTTGAAGTAGCAACATCGAACTCCTCCGCCCCGGTTCGATGTCTTTTGAATCCGATGGCAAATGAAAACCCGCGCGCAGGGTTTCCAGAAACCGCATCTTGCAGCGTGAACTGGCAAAAACCCATGATTTCGGGAAACCGCGTTGAACGATGCAGGACCAGCGGATGCGAGAAATGCACTCATACGACCCTGCGATAACTTTGATCGGCGAACAAACCCGAGGAGTACTTGTTACCTGGGCGCAGCGACCAGCGCGATGGTTGACGGCGGGAGAACTCGCCGATCTGGAAGGGGACCGAAGGAAGGCCAGGATGAAATCCGACGCTCGCTGAACGGCCACCCTGACCGCCTGGGTCTCTTCCCTCAATCTCTGTGGAAATCTTGGATCATTCCCGGTCCATGTCAAGGCGATTCGATGAAGGTTCCGAGAAGATACCGCGAAACGCTATAAAAAAGCCTCGCAGACGAAGCCGTCGACTGAACTGCAGATTTTATTCGTGTCTCGACGTTTAGCGGGCGCGCGAAGAGGGCTGGTAGGCGAAGATTTGTCCATCGCGGATGTGGACGACGCAGTGCGCATACTGAGCGATGTCGGCCTCATGCATTACGAGGACGATGGTGTTTACCCTCGACGATGTGGCTCTGTATTACATCTACTCAGCTCGTCGCGTATTGCTGGGGCGCTGCGGCGTGAAGGCAGCGGGCGGCATCCGCACCCTCGCCGAGGTGAAGGCAATGCTGGAAGCCGGCGCCAATCGCATGGAGTTCGGCCTCGGTGGCGATCGTGCGCGAGCTGGAAGCAAGTCGGGGTTTGGGACTTGGGGTGCCCCAGGTCCGGATTTTCGGACATGGGAAACCGGGGCCTAAACCGGCCATCTCCAAAGACCAACAGTATCGATTCGAGGACATCGGTGCAGAAAAGGAGATTCCGATTTTGGGCCAGATGGTAGAATAAATCGAGCAAATATGACCATGGAACTCAGCATTGTAATGCCCAGCCTCAACGAGGCGGAAACCATCGCAGTCTGCATCCGCAAGGCGCAGAGTTATATTGAGCAGTCGGGGATGGGAGCCGAGATTATCGTCAGCAACAGCGGGTTAACGGATGGTTCCCCGAAGATCGCGGCGGGCCTTGGAGCGCGGTCATTTCTGTTCCGATGCGTGGATATGGCGCGGCAATCCGCGGCGCAATGGACGCCGCCAATGGCCGATCTTGCATCATAGGAGACTCCGACGACGGCTCCGGTTGGAAACCGTCCAGAAGCTTCATCGGCCTTATCTTTGACGGTTGGTCTTGCTAAGAACAACGGCGTGTCCAAAAAGCCACTGAAGAAAAACGAGTCATTGCGTGAGCGGGTAGAGCAGGATTTGGACGCCATCTATAACAACAAGGTCTTGGTGGCTTCGTTTTTTTCAGCCAAGAGTGTAGCCTATGTTAATGACTAGCTAGTAAGGCATTCAGAAATGCAAGTTGTACGGGAAGTGGAAACCGGCCCGAACTGTGCTCGGGCCGTAAAACGCAATTACGGCATTAAAGGGAACGGCACGGTTACTGGCTGGGTGCGGAATTGGGCAGCGGTAAATATGGTAAAATCATTCGCGTCAAAAGGCCTAACGTGATAAGTGAGGCTGCCCGGGTACACCGACAGTTGCTGCTGGCCAAGGGGGCCTTGGCGGATGGGCGCATGGAGCTGGTTTTGGAGAAGGCCTTTTTGACGGTGGCTTGCGAGCAACTGGACCAGACGGTGGAAGGCTTTAAAAAAAGCACGTGGCGGCCACGCACAGGCGGTAGAGTTCAACCCGGAGTTGAGCGTGGTCGCTTTATGAACTGGCGCAAATGACGCCTCAGAACTATTACGCCCGCCGGAACGTTGCCACCGGCAGGAGCGCCGAGCATGGCTGCCGTCGTACCCATTCGTTCGAACCTGAAGCATCAGCTGGCCGGGTTTATGGTTGCGGGGCTCAGTTCGCGTATCTCGTTCGATGAGAAATACCGCGATTTTCTGGAGCTGATGTTCGACGCAGATCGCGACCATGATCGCGAACGCGCGGGCCTACGAGCAGGAACGCGAGCGCTCCGAAGCGCTGGTGGAGCTGGATCGCGCGAAGACCCTGTTCTTCAGCAATATCAGCCATGAACTGCGCACACCGCTCACATTGTTGCTGGGTCCGACAGAGTCCGCGCTGGCGTCGAAAGATGGCGCCCTCAGAGGCGCGGATCTGGAGATGGTGCACCGCAACGAGCTTCGGCTGCTGAAGCTGGTGAACACGCTTCTGGATTTTTCCCGCATTGAAGCCGGCCGGGTTCAGGCCGTCTATGAAGCCACCGATTTATGCAGTCTGACGGCGGATATTGCCAGCGCATTCCGGTCGGCGATGGAAAAGGTGGGACTCAGGTTCACGGTCGACTGCGAGCCTATCGAGGAGGTGATCTACGTCGACCCTCAGGTGTAAAGGTGTCCAGCAATACGTCGTTATGTACTGACTCATACGTGGAGCCGCGCCGTTTCCTCGAAGTTGATCAGCGCGCGTTAACCCAGCGCGCAATATGCCAGTTGGTGAGCGCGCGGGCACCGCGTTCGGCTCCATGACGATCACCGGCACGCCCGGAATAACGCCGCAGGCGCCGGAGGTCCGGCGACGTAACCACCCATACTGAATACCGCCGCAGGTTTCCATTATTCCGCAAAGCGCGCGATCTGCCCCGCCGTCTCGCCGACCAAGCACCACAGCTAGGACGCCAAGCAATATGGTGATGGAACTGTTCTGCTGACGGTTCGGTCTTGCTGGAAGTTCTAACGGTTACGGAAACGTCGGCTTCAATGGGTTGCCGGCGGTTTCGAACGGCTACATCGTGGACGGCCTCGAGACCAACGATCCACTCACCAACTTGAACAGCGGCCTCTCGACCAATCTGGTTCTGGGAATGAATTCCATCGCCGAGATCACCGTGAATACGCTTTCCTACGCCGTGGATCAGGGCGGTACGGCGCATCGCAAATCAACTATGTGACCAAATCGGGCGGCAATCAGTTCCATGGGAATCTCTATGAGCTGTGGAACGGCTCCCGTTTCAACGCAGTCGAGCCTGAAGCCGCAACACCGCTCGCGCACAAGCTTCTCTGGGGTCTTGTTGCCGATGGGCGCGTCGATGCAGCTGTGCGCCGTCACCAGCTACATCACCGCGAAGATCCTGCGCCCATCCCTTGCTTGGATTCTTCCGCTCGGCGTCTACCAGCAATACGGTGATGTTATGTATACCTGGGTGAGCCGTTACGTATTGCTGTCTCAGCCGCCGGTCCGGTGAGCACGAGATAGTAAGTGCCCGGACCCAAATTCAACCCGGAGAATAGTAATACGCCAGGGGAATCCAGGAAGGGAGGCGTGAGCGTGACCGAAGCGATCTGATTTGCAGCGGTGGTACCCGGGCCCACGGCATTGGTGAGGAATGCCGTCAAGCTCGCGGAAGAATTGTCGGCCCCGAGTTCGGCGAAGATCGAAACGTTATCAAAGGCCACGGAACTGGTCCAGCTGGCCATCAGGATCTGTGAGAAGCAGTCGCCGCCCAGGCAAAGCGGTATCGGCGCGTCCGTAGGAGCATTTGTCGCCGAATAGATTGTATCGGCGAATGCCAATGTCCACAGACAAGGCACTGAAAGCATCGTCATCAGAGCCGCGCGTGCCGCGCTTCGCATACTTCCAACTTATAGTGGCACGGACTCACGAATCGTCTCAAGTTGCTTGAAGTTAGTAATTGAAGAAAGTGATCAAAATGCGAAAGCGGCAGCGTCTCATGCAAGTCCCTGCGCTAATCCGCAATCACGATTAACTTAGGTGCAGTTCCCATAGTAAGTAGGTGGCGGGTCCGTCCCGCAGAATTACGGAGAGTACAGGCCTTGAATCTCCACGGGACTCAGCGCGCGATCGTAAATCTGGACTTCGTTCAGCAGACCGTTGAACGAA
This sequence comes from Terriglobia bacterium, assembly GCA_963788485.1. Lineage (GTDB taxonomy): Bacteria > Acidobacteriota > Terriglobia > Bryobacterales > Bryobacteraceae > BOG-234. The sequence continues at coordinate 22,013 of CAWBIS010000130.1, read as the reverse complement.
GCGCCGCTCGATGTTCCGCCGAGCGTGTTGCCGCCGATCTCATATGTCGAGAGGCCGTAGGGGATCATCTGCGCGGCCACCGGCGTGGACGCCACGTTGTTGACGTAGAACACTGCGTTCGTGCCATCGAACGTCACCGCGACCAGGGACCAGGTGTTGGGCGCCAGTGAAATATTGCTGACATAACACGTGCCGCCATCGTCGATGTAGAGCTGGTATTGGCCTCCGGTGCTGCAGGTCCCGGTCGTGCCGGTAATGCCGAAGATGTCACCCGCGGCGTACGTCGAACCGCCGGAGAGAATCGGTTGGCCTGGTCCCGTGCTCACATTCGGATACACCCAGGCAACAAGCGTTCTCGCGCCGCTGACGGTTGCTGCCTCGCTGCTCGCAGCCTGTACATAAGAGTTGATTCCGTTCAGACTGAACGCCTGCGCATCCGCAAGACCCTGCGTACGCGAGGTGGCCGGGGCATAAGTCGCGCCGTTCTCGAGCGTGCCGCTAATCCCCGACATGGCGTTAGCGTTCGTTCCGTTTCCGGTCCAGTATGCGATGGCGCCTGTCGCCGGGTCGGAGGTGATGGTAAAGCCATTCGGCGCCACGGCTTCCTGGGCTCCCGTGGTCACCACGATGGATTCAGGACCGAGCCGCGCGTTCGACGCGATCACCAACTGCGCTGTCAGGCTGGTCGCCGAATTCACCACCACGTTCTGCACGGCGAAGCCGGCTTCCGCACTTACGGTCGTCGTTCCCGACGCGAAACTCGTATTCGTGCCCGTGATGGTGACGTTTACGGTATTGCCGATCGTCCCCGTGGCCGGAGAAACCGAGCTGATGACCGGCGTTCCCGAGGGCAGCAGTTGATTGAATCCGCCGCGCATGATGAACAGCGCCATCTGGCCGCGCGTCACGTCGTCGTTCGGGCAATAAGTGGTTGCGGTGCAGCCGCTGGTAATGCCCACGTCCCTCATCTTCTGGATGTATTCGAAGAACTGGCTGTAATCGGGATTCACGCTGCCATCGGGCTCGAATTCCGGACTGGCTACGACGTCGGTGAAGTAAGGCGTCATCGTGTAGTTGAAGGCGAAGCCAACCCCGTATCTCGCTCGCATAATGAAGACAGCCATCTGGCCGCGCGACACGGTATCGTTCGGACAATAGGTGGTCGCGGTGCAGCCGCTGGTGATGCCGAGATCCTTCAATTTCTGGATGTATTTGAAGAACTGACTGTAATTGGGGTCGGTTGGATCGCTGGTGACGTCGGTGAAATATGGCGTGGTGGTGTAGGTGAAATCGTTGGTGCCGAGGATGGAGCGCACGATGAAAACGGCCATCTGGCCGCGGGTCACAGAATCGCCGGGGCAGTAATCGAAAGGCAAGTTCGAACAACCGGACGTGATGCCGTTCGCCAGCATCAGATCGATGGCTTCCATTTCCTCTGCGGTGACGTTAGCGTCCGGACCAGTGCTGGACACATCGGCGAATGTCGGATCGACCGTAAAGCTCGCCGTTACCGGATTGGCCGGGGCGTAGATCGAATTACCGCCCTGGGTGGCCGTTATCGAACACGTCCCCGCCGCGATCAGGGTGATATAGGTTCCGGAAATCGTGCAGACGGATGTCGTATTCGAGATGAATGTTACTGCCAGTCCGGAACTCGCGGTTGCACTTAGCGGAAGTGGGGAAGAAACAATTGTTTGAACGCCGAGGGGCCCGAAAGCTATAGTTTGGCTCTGAAGAGGCACCGTACCGATTTGGATCGACAGTACGGCAGAGTTCACGGTGTCGAAGGTCGAGGCGGGAGCGTAAGTCTTATTCGGAGTGGAGGATGGGTCTGCCACGTTTGCCATGCCAAAGCTCCCGGCCGAAACCCCCGCGGCCGTGGATACCGTCGGCAGATTGTATTCGTACCAATACGAAAACGACGTTTCAGTCGCCGGTCCACTGAGCACGAGAAAGTAAGTGCCCGGGCCCAGACTCAGTCCCGAGAACAATAATACGCCCGGGGAATCCAGAAAGGGCGGCGTGAGGGTGACCGAAGCGATCTGATTGGCATCGGTGGTTCCCGGACCCACCGCATTGGTCAGGAATGCAGTCAGGCTCGCAGAAGAATTGTCGGCACCGAGCTCGGCGAAAATAGAAACGTTTTCAAAGGCCACCGAACTGGTCCAACTGGCCATCAGGATCTGAGAGAAGCAGTCACCGCCCAGACAAAGTGGCGTCGGCCGATCCGTGGAAGCATCCGTCACCCAATAGATTGGATCGGCGAATGCCAATGCCCACAGACCACACACTGACGACATCGCTACCAGAGCTGCGCGTGCGGGGCTCTTCATGGTCAAACTCATAGTGGCATGAATCGCCAAAGCGTCTCAAGTTGCTCCAAGTTAATGGCTTCGCCACTTTATGTCCTTGCCGCAGCGGAATCCGACGTGATAATTAGTGTGGCCGTGTTCATCCATGACTCCGGTCCTATACCAGAAGGGCCCGCCGCCGACACATAAGCGAGAGCCGCCTGTGTCCGCTTGACCTTCTGCGTTTGAAACTGACCCACCACCGAGATTCTGGTGGTTCCGCAGCGAACGTTAATTTTCGGTAGGCATTTTGAGAGATATCAGGCCGCGGCCACGCTCGCGTGAAGCACGCCAGCTGACGTCGGTCAGATAGTGGGAGAAATTCACACCGGTATTGGCACCACTCGAGTGTATGAATCACATGTTTGTATGCCGGCGGTCCAACAATTCAAGTCATGCAGCACCGACACCTGAATCCGCTCAACAACGGGCTGGCAGTCTATGACACAGCTATCCCGCGCCCTATTAATCTGGAGCGTCTCGCTGGCATGTTTGCCGGCCGGAGCGTATGCGGACACAATTTATTCCCTGACGGGGAGCTCCTCTGGACTGATCTGCCTCGGTGAGAGCTGCTTTTTCCAGATTGCCATGGTCGGCTGGACGACTGAGTACGCCTACGACAATGTCTCTATAGCTGCGGAAATAGGCGGTGACGGGACCACACCCATGATCACTGCGTCCCTCACCAATATGGTTGGCCCGAGCGCAACGGCGGCGAATCAGATCGCTTCGGTGACGGTGACGCCGTCTTCCATCGATAGCGTTACTACTCTCTTCTCGGGTCTCACTCTCGGCCCGGGCGATTTCGATCTTGTGCTAAGCGGGCCAACGACCGGGGCTTCGTGCGAATACTGGTATGCCTATAGCTCTCCCAGCATTGTTACTGATTCCGGCGTTAGTGCGGCCGTCTCAGGAGTGGCCAACGAGTTGGACGGGACACCCAACAACTCCTTTGCGGCCGCATCTGTCTTCGATATGTCGAGCCCGATGGACCTGGCGATTCAGGTCACGGGCACACAGATGGCCACTGCACCCGAACCACGGATGGATTTGGCGCTGGCAGCCGCACTGTTACTGGGAACGTGGCTCACTTGCCGTCGTCGCCCGACGTAGGTTTGCAGGGCAGGTTCTGCCAGCGTCAAGACCATTCCGGGCCGTAAATCAGCCGACGTGTGCCGCAGGTCGGCGGCGGGGCTGTAAGATTGGTGTTTGAAAGAGGAAGCGCAATCTTCAAGAGTCGCCCAAATTCGCCAGAGCATCAGATGAAGGAATTCCAGTAACCTATTTCTTTCTAGACATCTAGCGGCGAATTTGGTGGACAATGGACTCTCAGCAGGGCAATTCAGACCAATCAGAATTTTTCGAACGATCCAGCGGTCCGAACGACTTTCGAGCGGGTTGTGTCCCGTTCAGCGTCCAGCAGACTGACTGCCCGATTCTATTCGCTTCGACGGGGCGTCCGCTGGTGACTTTGCGTCCTCCTGCAGCGCGGAACTAAGTGTTCGAGGGCCGGCCCTCGCGGTATACTTCTCGTCGCGGCAGTGGCATCGTTCGGATTCCAACGGTTCAAACCGCCTTGGGGCCACGACGGACCGCGGTGTTCATGCGTAGCGTACGACTGTGCGGAGCCGAACATGTATCCTTCAACCCAACAACGACCGAGAGCGCAAGTAGTTCCCCGTGCGGGCGTCTCGCTCTGCCGATTCCGCCGGAAGGAGCTAGGTTCACAGCAGCCAATAAAATCTTTTGGCAAACCCGCTTCAAACTTCAAACACAGATGTGCGAAGGGGGGCCGATGCACCTCATTTCGTGTCACTAAATCCTGCCCCCAATTGCTGGCTGAAAAGGTCTTCGGCGACTGCAAACCGATGCGTAAAAATTGCCCTTAACCACCACATATTATTCAAGTTGCGAGCCGGCATAGTGACAGGCTCGCCGGGAAATTATAGAGGGCCGTAAGTGTCACTATTTTTGTCCTCGAGACCAGCCGAAAAACGGTGATTTTGACGTACTCTAGCGCCCAGTTTGCCGCCAAGTCTCATTAGGGACGACTTAGGACCTGATATCGCGTGGCAGAGGGGTTGAAGGCGGCGGTCTTTTGACCGGACGGTTCCTCTCCGGAAAGAGGGGTTTAGAGCTGCCAAAAAGACTTCGCGATGCAGCCAGGATCGATGTAAAAGTCTAAACATCAACGGTTTACGGGTAGTACCAGTGACACGAAGATCCACTTGCAGCGAAGGGCAAAAATGTCACTATTTTGTCACTATAAACGGGTCAAAAAGGGTGAAAATCGATGGAATCAAGTGGATGAGGAAACGTCCGCAAGCGCTTGGCTGGCAAGAGGTTATGTTTGGTTTCTTGCGCTTGCGAAACCAGAGAAATAAAATTTCAAGAACGGCGCCTTCGACCAATCGGCCATTCCTCCGAGCCGCAGGTTTCTGCACGATACGCCACCGCAAAGCGCTTAAAAAAAGCGCCGGGCGAACCCTCTCGGGTTGCCCGGCTGTGATTCGGTTTCGAGAATCTGCTATTCCGCCAGCGTTTCTTCCGGTCCCGGATCCTCGCTCAAACCGCCCGTATACTGCAGACGAGCCTCGTCTTCGTATCCGGCCAGCGCATCGAGCGTGGGTTCTGGCGTGGGTTCTTCCACGATATCCTCGCCCGCGATGCGGGTCCTGCGATAGAACTCCATGCCGGTTCCGGCGGGAACCAGCCGGCCCATGATGACGTTCTCCTTCAGACCCCGCAAGTAATCCACCTTGCCGTTGATGGCCGCTTCGGTGAGTACGCGCGTGGTCTCCTGGAACGACGCGGCCGAGATGAACGAATCGGTCGAAAGCGAAGCTTTGGTGATGCCCAGCAGAACGGCTTTGCCTTGCGCCGGGCGCCCGCCCGCTTCCTCCGTCTTCTGGTTTTCCGCACGGAACTTGAACTTGTCGACCACTTCGTCGGGTAGAAATTCCGTGTCGCCGATGTCCTCGATCCTCACCCAGCGCATCATCTGGCGCGAGATGACTTCGAGATGCTTGTCGTTGATGTTGACGCCCTGCAGCCGGTAAACTTCCTGAATCTCATTGACGAGATACTTCTGCAATTCCTTCTCGCCGCGGACATCCAGAATGTCGTGCGGATTGCGCGGACCATCCATCAGCGGATCGCCCGCCGCCACCCGCTCGCCTTCCTGCACGTTGATGTGGACGCCGCGGGGCAGGGAGTACTCGCGCTCCTCGCCGTCGTCGCCCGCAATGTAGATCTTGCGCTGACCTTTCGAAAGTTCACCGTACTTGACCACGCCATTGATCTCGGCCATGATCGCGCTCTCGCGCGGCTTGCGCGCCTCGAACAGTTCGACCACGCGCGGCAAACCGCCTGTGATGTCTTTGGTCTTGGTGGTCTCGCGAGGAATCTTGGCCAGAACGTCGCCGGCGTGAACCTCTTCGCCATCATGCACCATAAGATGCGCATGCGTCGGCATGAGGTATTTGCGGGTTCCACCCGATCCCTTGATCTGCACCATCGGTTGCCGCTTCTCGTCCGGTGAATCCGTGACGACGAGCTGCGACATTCCGGTCACCTCGTCCACCTGTTCGGCGAGCGTGATGCCCTCCTGCAGATCCTTGAAATGCACCGTACCGGAGAGCTCGGTCAGGATCGAGAACGTATACGGATCCCATTCGAGCAGGATCTGGTTGGCCTTGATCGGGTCGCCCTCGGCCACCGTGATGCGCGCACCGTAAACCACCGGATACCGCTCTTTTTCGCGGTTTTTGTCGTCCACGATGGCGAGGATGCCGTTGCGGTTCATCGCAATGATTTCGCCCTTTTCGTTGCGAACCCACTGGATGTTGATGTACTTCGCGAAGCCGTCCGCTTTGGCGTCCTGCTTCGATTGCTCGGAAATTCGGGTAGCGGTGCCGCCGATGTGAAACGTACGCATCGTCAGCTGCGTGCCGGGCTCGCCGATCGACTGCGCCGCGATCACGCCGACCGCTTCGCCCCGCTCGACCAGCCGCCCGGTCGCCAGGTTACGCCCATAACAGGCGACGCACACGCCGCGCTTCGATTCGCAGGTCAGCACCGAGCGGATTTTGACGCGCTCGATACCGGCCGACTGAATCGCCGCCGCCAGCTGTTCGGTAATCTCCTCATTGACGGCCACGATCACGTTGCCCTCGTAATCGCGCTGGTCTTCAAGTGCCACACGGCCCACGATGCGGTCGCGCAACGGCTCGATGATTTCGCCCGATTCAATGATTGGCTCGACCACGATACCTTCGGTGGTGCCGCAATCGTTCTCGCTGATGATCACGTCCTGGGCCACGTCGACCAGGCGCCGCGTGAGGTAACCGGAATCGGCGGTTTTCAAAGCCGTATCCGCCAGACCCTTGCGCGCGCCGTGCGTCGAGATGAAGTACTGCAGCACGTTGAGGCCTTCGCGGAAGTTGGCGGTAATCGGCGTTTCAATGATCTCACCCGAAGGCTTCGCCATCAGGCCGCGCATACCGGAAAGCTGGCGGATCTGTTGTTTCGAACCGCGCGCGCCGGAATCGGCCATGATGTAGATCGGGTTGAGATAGCGGCCCGTGCGGTCGTCCTCTTCCATGGCGCTGAACATCTCGTCCGAAACTTTTTCGGTTACACGCGACCAGATTTCGATGATCTTGTTATAGCGCTCGCCGTGGGTGATGGCGCCGTCCTGGTACTGGTTTTCGACGGCTACTACTTCTTTCTCCGCGTTCGCCACCAGTTCCTTCTTCTCGCCCGGCACGACCATGTCGTCGACGCCGATCGAGATGCCCGCGCGAGTGGCGTAGAGGAAGCCGAGGTTCTTGACCTTGTCCAGCATGTCAACCGTGATCTGCAGGCCGAACTTGAGATAGCAATACTGCACGAGCTGGCCGAGGCCCTTCTTCTTGAGCAGGCCGTTGATGAACGGCATCTCCTCGGGAAGGTGGTCGTTGAAGATTACGCGGCCGACGGTCGTGTCCATGTACTGCTTCACGAACTCGATCGGCTCGGTGTGCATGATGTTCTGGTTATCGAACGCCTTGTTCAAGTCGATCACCTTGCCTGTATAGCGCAGTTTGATCGGCGTCAGCGTTTGCACCTCGCCCATTTCGAGAGCGATCAGAACGTCGTCCGTTGAGGCGAAAGTGCGGCCTTCTCCCTTCGCGCCCGGACGCGATTTCGTCAGGTAGTAGCAGCCGAGCACCATGTCCTGCGTGGGAACAGTGATCGGTCCGCCATGCGCGGGCGAAAGGATGTTGTTCGACGCCAGCATCAGCGTGGCGGCTTCAATCTGCGCTTCGGGCGAGAGCGGAATATGGACGGCCATCTGGTCGCCGTCGAAATCCGCATTGAATGCCGTGCAGACGAGCGGATGAATCTTGAGCGCTTTGCCTTCCACCAGCACCGGCTCGAAAGCCTGGATGCCGAGGCGGTGCAGCGTGGGCGCGCGGTTCAGCAGAATCGGGTGATCCTTGATAACCTCTTCGAGAATGTCCCACACGACGGGATCCTGCTGCTCGACCAGTTCCTTCGCCTGCTTGATGGTGGTGCAATGGCCGCGCTGCTCGAGGCGATGATAGATGAACGGTTTGAACAGCTCGAGAGCCATCTTCTTCGGCAGACCGCACTGGTGCAGCTTGAGCTCGGGTCCGACCACGATGACCGAGCGGCCGGAGTAGTCGACGCGCTTGCCGAGCAGGTTCTGACGAAAACGGCCCTGCTTGCCTTTGAGCGTGTCGGAGAGCGATTTGAGCGGGCGGTTGTTGGCCCCGCGCAGCACGCGGCCGCGGCGCCCGTTATCGAAGAGCGCATCGACGGCTTCCTGCAGCATGCGCTTCTCGTTGCGGACGATCACGTCCGGCGCGTGCAGTTCCATCAGCTTCTTGAGGCGATTGTTGCGATTGATGACGCGGCGGTAAAGATCGTTGAGATCGGAAGTGGCGAAACGGCCGCCATCGAGCGGCACGAGGGGGCGCAGTTCCGGTGGAATGACCGGCAGCACGTCGAGAATCATCCACTCCGGTTTGTTGCCGGACTTGCGGAAGCTCTCGACCACACGCAGACGTTTGGCGAACTTCAGCTTCTTTTGCTGCGACGTCTCGGTTTTCATCTTCTCGCGAATGTCTTCGCTCAAAAACTCGACGTCGACCTTCTTGAGGAGCTCCTTTATTCCTTCGGCGCCCATCATGGCGACGAACTTTCCGGCGGTCTCGGGCTCCTGCTCAAGCTGCCGCTTGCGATCGTCGGAAATGACCTCGCCCATCGCCAGATCGGGTACGGTGCCGGGATCGACGATGACGTAGGCTTCGAAGTAAAGGACGCGCTCGAGTTCGCGCAAAGTGATGTCGAGCAGATGGCCAATGCGGGAGGGCAGGCCCTTGAAGAACCACACGTGCGAACAGGGGCTGGCCAGTTCGATATGTCCGAGGCGTTCGCGGCGCACGCGGGCCAGCGTCACTTCGACGCCGCACTTGTCGCAGATCACGCCACGATGCTTCATGCGCTTGTACTTGCCGCAGAGGCATTCCCAGTCCGTGACGGGTCCGAAGATCCGTGCGCAGAACAGGCCGTCGCGCTCCGGCTTGAAGGTGCGGTAATTGATGGTTTCCGGTTTGGTGACTTCGCCGTGACTCCAGCTTCGGATCTTCTCCGGTGAAGCCAGAGAGATCCGGATAGAATCGAAATCCGCGGTAATATTTGCCCGATCGTAAGGGGAGGATCGCATTAGGTCTCCTAATAACTCAAAAAACCAGAATCAAATCAGCCACAGATGAACGCAGATAAAAGTTTCTGGTTTATCAGCGTTTATCTGTGGCCATAATTAATCCGCGGCGAGCGCTGTATCTTCCGTCTGCTCGCGGAACTTCTTCATCAACTCGACATCGAGACACAGGGACTGCAATTCTCGAATCAGCACGTTGAACGATTCCGGCACGCCTGGCTCGATCGCGGCCTCGCCTTTGACGATGGCCTCATAGATCTTGGCGCGTCCGTAAACGTCGTCCGACTTCGCCGTCAACAACTCCTGCAGGATGTACGCGGCGCCGTAAGCTTCGAGCGCCCACACTTCCATTTCGCCGAAGCGCTGTCCGCCGAACTGCGCCTTACCGCCCAACGGCTGCTGCGTGATCAGCGAATACGGCCCGATCGAGCGCGCGTGGATCTTGTCGTCGACCAGATGCGACAACTTCAGCATGTAGATATAGCCGACTGTTACGGGCTGCTCGAACTCCTGACCCGTCATACCGTCGAACAGCTTCGTCTTGCCCGAACTCGGCAGACCCGCTTTGGCGAGCATCTCTTTGATGCCCTTTTCGGTGGCGCCGTCGAATACCGGGGTGGCAAACTCCACGCCCAATGCCTTGGCGGCCCAGCCGAGGTGGGTTTCGAGAATCTGACCCACATTCATACGACTCGGCACGCCGAGCGGGTTGAGCACGATTTCAACCGGCGTTCCATCGGGAAGATACGGCATATCTTCTTCCGGCAGAATACGTGCGATCACGCCTTTATTCCCGTGGCGTCCGGCCATCTTGTCGCCCACCGAAAGCTTGCGCTTCATGGCGATGTAAACCTTGACCAGTTTGATCACGCCTGGAGGCAGTTCGTCGCCTTTCCGCAGCTTGGCGATTTTCTCGTCGGTGATCTTTTCGAGCACCGCGATCTGGCGCGACGTCATCTCTTCGATTTCGTCTATCTGTTCGTTGATGCGGGCGTCCTTGTTGGTAAAGCGGACGCGCTTCAGATCGCGTGAACGGGTCTTCTCGATCGACTCGCGGTCGAGAATCGCGCCCTTGGCGAACAGTTTCTTGTTGGTCTTTTCATCGTGCAGGTCGGCGAGGACTTCCTTGCCTTCGAGCAGATTGCCGAGGCGCTTGGCGCGCTCGTCGGTGAGGATGCGGATTTCGTCGTTGAGGTTGCGCTGCAAACGCGCGATCTGCGTCTCTTCGATGCGCCGTGACCGCTCGTCCTTATCCTGTCCCTTGCGGGAGAAGATTTTGCAATCGACTACCGTGCCTTCGATACCCGGCGGGCAGTAAAGCGAAGCGTCTTTCACGTCGCCGGCCTTTTCGCCGAAGATCGCGCGGAGCAGTTTCTCTTCCGGGGTCAGCTGCGTTTCGCCTTTCGGCGTCACTTTGCCCACCAGAATATCGCCCGGCTTCACGGTTGCGCCGATGCGGATCACGCCCGATTCGTCCAGATTGCGCAGGAACGAATCGGCAATGTTGGGGATGTCCCGGGTGATTTCTTCGGGACCCAGTTTGGTATCGCGCGCCTCGATTTCGAACTCTTCGATGTGGATCGAGGTGTAGTAGTCTTCCTTGACCAGCTTTTCGTTGACGAGAATCGCGTCTTCGAAGTTGTAGCCGCGCCACGGCATGAACGCGACCAGAACGTTCCGGCCGAGAGCCAGTTCGCCCATATCGGTGCAGGGGCCGTCGGCCAGGACCTGACCCTTCACCACCCTTTGGCCCTGATAAGCGATGGGCTTCTGGTTGATGCAGGTGTTCTGGTTCGAGCGCTTGAACTTCGTCATCTGGTAGATGTCCGCGCCGACTTCGCGCGACATCTGACCTTCGTGCGCCGTGCCTTCGACGCGGACGATGATGCGTTCGGAATCGACGGAATCGACAATTCCAGCGCGTTTGCAGAGAATCACGGCTCCCGAATCGCGCGCCGTGACGTACTCCATGCCGGTGCCGACATAGGGAGCGTCTCCGCGCAGCAGCGGAACGGCCTGACGTTGCATGTTCGAACCCATCAACGCGCGGTTGGCGTCGTCGTTTTCGAGGAACGGAATCAGGCTGGCGGCGACGGACACAAGCTGCTTCGGACTGACGTCCATGTACTCGATTTCGTCACGGCTTTTCAGAACGAAGTTGCCGGCCTGGCGGGCGTTGGCGAGATCCGGCACGATACGGCCGGTCGGATCCAGTTCAACGTTCGCCTGGGCGATGATGTACTTGTCTTCTTCCCAGGCCGAGAGATAGTCGCAATGGGCGACGAATTCGGCTTTCTGCTGATTCGCCGAAAGTGCGTTGTTCGCCGTTTCCAGTTCGTCGCGCAGAATCACGTCACCCACTTTGAACGGGGTGTCACCCGGATTCAGGATGCGCACCTGATCGATCACGGTGCCGTTGATCACCTTCTTGTACGGGCTCTCAATGAAGCCGTAGTCGTTGATCCGGGCAAAGCAGGATAGCGACGAAATAAGGCCGATGTTCGGACCTTCCGGCGTTTCAATGGGGCAGATGCGGCCGTAGTGGGTCGGGTGCACGTCGCGGACTTCGAAGCCCGCTCTTTCACGGGAAAGCCCACCCGGTCCGAGAGCGGACAGACGCCGCTTGTGCGTGATCTCCGACAGCGGATTGGTCTGATCCATGAACTGCGAGAGCTGGCTCGATCCGAAGAATTCCCGGATCGCAGCCATCACGGGTTTGGCGTTCACCAGGTCGTGCGGCATGGCCGTCGACATTTCCTGGTAGACCGACATCTTCTCTTTAATGGCCCGCTCCATGCGCACGAGGCCGATGCGGAATTGATTTTCGAGCAACTCGCCCACCGCGCGCACGCGGCGATTGCCGAGATGATCGATATCGTCGACCGTACCGATGCCCTTGCGCAGCTTGAGCAGATAGCGGATGGTGTCGTGGAAATCCTCGGGATGCAGAATACGCGCATCATAGGACGTCCCGTCCGCCTTCTTGCGTGCAGGCGACTCGGGCGCATCGTAAATCTTGATCGAGAACTTCATGCGGCCGACGCGCGAGAAATCGTACTTGCGCGCGTCGAAGAACATGCCGTCGAACAACTGTGTCGCGGTATCTACCGTGGGCGGATCGCCCGGGCGCAGCTTTCGGTAGATTTCGATCAGCGCGTCCTTGCGGGTCTTGACCGGATCCTTCCTGAGCGTGGTCGAAATGACGGTGCCGACTTCGTCGCGCTCGGGAAAGAACACTTCGAAGCCCGGGATACCCGCTTCGATGAGCTTGCCGATGACGGTCGGCGTCAATTCCTGATTGGCATCGATCATCACTTCGCCCGTCGACATGTCGACCACGTCGGCGGCGATGAAAGCGCCTTCGAGATCGTTCGCCGCGACCTCGACCTGGGTGATTTTGTTCTTGACGATCTCGCGCATCAGGCCCGAGGTGACTTTGCGGCCCTGCGGAACCACGGTTTCGCCGGCTTTGTTTGTGATGGCATGCGAAAGCTTCAGGCCGACGAGGTTCTCGTCGACATTCCAAAGCAGTTTGGCGTCTTTCACCTGGACCTTGCTGATCCGGTAAAAGGTCTTCAGTATCTGTTCGTCGCTTTCGAGACCCAGCGCACGCAGAAAGACCGAACCGTAGAACTTGCGTTTGCGATCGATGCGGACGTGGAGCAGATTCTTGCTGTCGTACTCGAACTCAACCCAGCTGCCGCGATAGGGGATGATCTTGCCGAGATAGTAGCCCTGGGCCGCGATGCGCTCGAAAAACACGCCCGGCGAGCGGTGCAACTGGCTGACGATCACGCGCTCGGTGCCATTGATGATGAACGTGCCGTTGTTCGTCATCAGCGGGATTTCGCCGAAGAAAACCTCCTGCTCCTTGATATCGCGAACGCTCTTCTGACCGGTCTCCGCGTCTTTCGCGTAAACGGTGAGGCGGATGGTGACCTTGAGCGGCGCTGCATAAGTCATGCCACGCTCTTCGCACTCGGCCTGGTCGTATTTCAACTGCAGGCCGACCGGATCGCCGCACTTGTTGCAGAAGGTCACGATATTGCGGTTGAAGGTGCCGCAATGGTGGCAAAGAATGTCACCGGGATGAAAAGGATCGGTTTGTATCGTGGCGCCGCAGGCGGGATTGCGGCAAGTCGACCGGAGGTGGTGCAGTCCTTTGAGATTGCCGCATTTGCACTCCCAGTTGCCGATCGAATAATCGACGAATTCCAGCTGACTGACGCCGCGGAAATCGGATATCGGGAAGACGGAAGTGAAGACCGTCTGCAGTCCGATATCGTCGCGCTCATTTGGCAGAAGATCCATTTGCAGGAACTTCTCGTACGAATTTTTCTGGACTTCGATCAGATTGGGAATCGGGATCGAAGTTTTGATCTTGGAAAAATCAACTCTATCGGGGGCCAGGCCGTTCTCGGACATAGATTCAGGAACTCCGTTACTACAAAGCAGCGTGCCTCAAGACACGCACTAAAACGCAGAGACCACAAATGAAGGCGTGCCGGACTCTCTTCCATTGAAGAAAGCCCTGCACGCCACGGAAAATTTGCCGATTAAGTACTCAGAGGGGAGCACATAATTGGACGCGCGTCGTACTGTATCGGTGCGAACAGGCTGAAAAAAGGACTTCTGAGGATCAGATACACGTGTAGCGTCGGCGTAAAGGCGCACACTGCCCCTACGCGAAGGTCTGGCTGACTTGCAACTTAAAAGCCAGCAAATGAACTGCCAGGATCTCAGCGCCACCGTCACCATTCCGGGTCTGATTCCGGTAGATACCAACGCCAAATTACGAGGGTACCACCGAAAAGTCCACCCGTCAACAAGAAAGTTCAATAGCGGCACGAGGACTCGCGTCCTCCTGCCGCCCAAGTCTCCCCCGGCTCTCGCGAGGGGGCCGCAACTGCAAAGAATCGAATAACTTAACTGGACCTGCGTTACTTTACTTCGACCGTTGCGCCGGCGTCGACGAACTTCTTCTTGATGGTCTCGGCTTCTTCCTTGCTGACGCCTTCCTTCACTGCCTTCGGCGCGCCATCCACCAGATCTTTGGCTTCCTTGAGGCCGAGGCTGGTGACTTCGCGCACAGCTTTGATGACGTTGATCTTGTTGGCGCCGGCAGCGGTCAGAATCACCGAAAATTCGGTCTTCTCTTCCACCACTGGGGCCGCCGCCGCCGCGGCGCCGCCACCCGCCGCTGCCACGGGAGCCGCTGCCGCCGCCGAAACGCCCAATTTCTCTTCAAGCAACTTCACGAGTTGTGACGCCTCAAGCAGCGTCAAACCCTGAATCTGATCCGCAATCGCGTTAATGTCCGCCATGATCTTAAAAACTCCTCAAACTCTTTCTTTCAAAATCCGGTTGAACGGGCCGGTCAGCCCTGAAACTTGTTTTCCTTGACGCCCTGGTCGACCACTACCGCCAGATTGCGTCCGACCGCGCTCATCGCCGTGACCAGCCGTTGGGCCGGCGCGTTGATGAGATACAGCAGCTTCGAAAAGATCGCATCCTTCGAAGGCATGTTGGCGAGATCGTTGATCGCGCCGATATCGATCGCGCGGCCTTCCACCAGCCCGGCTTTGAACGTAAATGCCGGGTTCGTTTTTGCGTATGCCGTCAGCGCCTTCGCCAGCCCGACAGGATCGTTGCTGAACGCCAGCGACGTCATGCCCTTCAGGCCCTTCAGCACAGGCTCGGAGGGCGTACCTTCGGAAGCGATCTCGGCGATATTGTTCTTCACAACCTTATAAGAACCGCCGGCGCCGCGGATGGTCTTGCGCAGATTGTAATCCTGGTCCACGGTGAGTTTGGAGAACCCGTTGACGAAGACGTTGTTCGCCTTCTCGAGCTGCTTGCGCAACTCTTCGAAATCTTTCTTTTTCTCGTCCCTGTTCTTCATTTCTTTCTCCGCTGTTACCCGGCGCTTACGCCTGAGCCGCCGCTTCCTTCGCGGTGAACTCGGCCACGTCGATCGAAATGCCCGGGCCCATACTCGAGCAGAGCGTCGCGCTTCTGACGTACTTGCCCTTCGCGGCGGACGGCTTCGCTTTCAGCACCGCGGTGATCAGGCTGCTCGCGTTTTCGACCAGCTTGTTAGGCGCAAAGCTCGCCTTGCCTACCGGGGCGTGAACGATGCCGGTCTTGTCGACGCGGAACTCCACTTTGCCGGCCTTGACTTCCTGAACGGCCTTCGCCACATCCGCCGTCACCGTGCCGGTCTTCGGATTCGGCATCAGACCCCGGGGTCCGAGGATCTTGCCGAGTTTACCCACCGATCGCATCATGTCCGGTGTCGCGATCACGGCGTCAAAAGCTGTCCAGCTTTCGGACTGAATCTTGTTGACCATGTCTTCACCGCCGACGAAATCGGCGCCCGCTTCGGTCGCCTCGCGCTGTTTGTCGCCGCTGGCGATGACGAGAACGGTTTTGGATTTACCAAGACCGTTCGGCATGATGACGGTGCCGCGCACCATCTGATCCGCATGCTTGGGGTCGACGCCCAGGCGCAGGTGAATCTCTACGGTTTCATCGAATTTGGCGAACTTGATCTTCTGGAGAAGAGGAACGGCCTGAGTCAGCGCGTAGTCGCGCGCTTCGACCTGTTTGAGCGCAGCCTGGTATTTTTTTCCCGGTTTTCTTGCCATATCTCCTCATTGGTGCGAACGGCGGCGCCGAATCCTGAAATGGCGCACACCTCCCACTGAGCCCTGTCTGGGGTACGGAAAAATGGTAACACGAGCGAAACGACACTGCAACTCGGGTGTACGGAAGCCAGAGATTTTGTCTTATCCGCGTCCATCCGCAACCCGTTGTATCTTGAGAGGTTTTCCTCCAAAACGCATCAGAATATTGGCCGCAGGTGAACGCCAATAATCTTGATTTGCTGACCAGGCGAGTGCGCGGTGCTGAGCCTAACGCGTTGCTTGGACTCCCAGCCGCCATCCAAGTTTGACGCCATTGCGCCAGAATATGGCGTGCCCGAACCAGTACGAGACAGACCCTGAACCGCCGGAGCCCTCATTGGTTTTGAACACCAATGCAACCGGGGCTTCGCCATATTCCCGCACGCGACGGCTCAGCCACCCATCGGCCGTCAATCCCATGGCCAGCACAATCGGCGTGCCTTCGAACCAGGCCACCTCGGCTCCGAAATCCACATCCTGCTGCCGGCGCGGCAGGGGAAGACTGAATGCTTTGCGATACTGCGCGATTGCGCCCTCCAGATCCTCCACACCCACGACAACGTTGCTGATGCCTTCGAATCTCGTAGTCGTGGGTTTGCCCCTGGGAAACGCCCGGTTCTCGCGCGGCGTAATATCGCGAATCAGAAAAGGAAACAATGACCCGCGTGGCCCGGTTCCCACGTCCACCGTCTCCCAGGAAAGACGCGTGCCGTCGGGACGAGTCCGGCCGCTCGCTTCCGGCGCTCCGACATGGGTACCTGCCTCCTTCAGTTGCGCCATTTCTGCGTTTATGTCCGACACTCGCAACGCAAATGCGCAAGGGCCCGCGTTGCTTCGCAGGAATTTGCTCCAGACATGCGCGGCAACGGCAGCCGGGTCGGGTTTCGCCTGAATCCCCATCAACTCGAGATAGGAGCCGTCGGGAAAGCTGACCAGCGCCATTTCGGTCGCACGATTGGCGTGGGCCCCGCCGTATTCGGCCGTCAAATTCGTCGCCGCCGTCAACGCCTTTCGCATGGCATCCAGGTTCGCGCCGCAGACCGTGGCGTGATCGATCCGCAAATCGGCCGCGGCCAGGACAAGCGGAAGCCCGAGTAGCAAGCCGATCGCGAGCAGTCTCATGGGACATCCTCGACTTCCACGGGCGCGTCCAGCACGGCGCGAACCTTACTCGCCAGAGCTTCGGGGGTAAATGGCTTGGCGAAGAATGAGATGCGGCTCTGGCCGGGGCCAATCCTGCCTACCCCATTCTGCACGAGCGCCCTGCCGGTGTAGCCCGATATGTAAAGAATCCTCAGCGAAGGGAGCGTCTCGAGGACCCGTTCGACCACCTGGGGACCACTCATCTTCGGCATGATTACGTCAGTGATCAGAAGGGCGATCGATTCACGGTGCTGTTCGCAGATCCGGATCGCTTCGGCCGGATCGCCGCTGTCCAGCACTGTGTACCCGCGCCTCACCAGAACCTCTCGCATCAAGCCGCGCAGGGCCGTCTCGTCTTCCAGAAGCAGAATCGTTTCCGAGCCCTGGCCAGCGGGACGCAGCAAAAAAGGAGAATCCTCCGCAATGGCTTCCACTCCGCCCTCGAGCCGGGGCAGGTAGATCCGAAACGTGGTGCCCTGGCCGCGCTCGGTAAATACGCGTATGTCACCGCCGCTTTGTTTAACGATGCCGTAAACCATCGAGAGTCCGAGGCCCGTGCCCTTGCCCTGCTCCTTCGTGGTGAAGAACGGCTCGAAGGCGCGCGCGACCGTATCCTTGTCCATCCCCCCGCCGGTATCGCTCACCGAAAGCATTACCCAGTATCCCGGCGGAATCCCGTGTTCCGCCGCTTCATCCGCGTTCAGGTCGGCGTTGCCGGTGCGGATGGTCAATCGGCCTCCGGTGGGCATGGCGTCGCGGGCGTTGACCGCGAGGTTCATGATGACCTGTTCCATCTGACCGGGATCGGCTTTGACCAGCCCAAGGCCTTCTTCGCAATCGATGGCCAGTTCCACATCCTCTCCAATCAGACGCCGCAGCAGACTTTCGATTCCGCCGACGACGCGGTTCAGGTTCATGTTCCTGAGCTGAAGAACCTGCCCGCGGCCGAACGCCAGAAGTTGCTTTGTCAATTCCGACGCGCGCCCGGCGGCATCGAGAATCTCATCCATGAACTCGACCGATTCCGCGCTCAACTCGGGCTGCTTCTTCAGCAGATCGCCATAACCGCGAATCACGGTAAGAAGGTTGTTGAAGTCGTGAGCGACGCCGCCGGCAAGCTGCCCGATGGCCTCCATTTTGCCTGTTTGCAGAAGCTGCTCCTCCAGTTGCTTCTGCACCGTAATGTCCTGTGCCGCGCCATAAATCCGCTCGATTGCGCCAGCGCCGCCAGTAGGCCGGTCGTGCATACGAATCCAGCGCACGCGCCCGTTTTTCGTAAGGATCCGGGCTTCGAGCGAATTCGGCTGGCCGCGAAGCAGGGATTCGTAATGCTGATCGGCGAGCGCAAGGTCCGCGGAGTGATAGAGGCTCTTCCAGCCGCGCAGATTGATCTCGGAGGAAATAAAGCCCGTGATTCGCGTAAAGGGGTCGGTGATCCATTCGCATTCCAGTTCGCCGTTCCGATGGATACGCAGCGAGTATACGTAATCGGAGCTGACCTCCGATACCAGCCTGTAGCGTTCTTCGCTTTGCCGCAGTGCGTCGATGGCCCAGGCTCGCTCCTCGCGCAGACGCGTTTGCTCGATGGCCCGCCGCACCGCTTCGCCCAGCCGCGCCAGGCGGTCTTTCAGCAGGTAGTCGCAGGCGCCCCGTTTCATGGCATCGACCGCCAGGTCTTCGCCCACACGGCCGGATACGAGGATGAAGGGAATATCGATGCGCCGCTGGTTCAACAGGTCCAGAGCTTCGAGGCCATCGAACAGAGGCAGCTTGGAATCGGACAAGATGACCTCAGGCGCCCTGGCGAGAGCGGCCAGATAGTCATCTGCGGTTTCCACGCGCTCCCAGGCGGGGGCGAAGCCGGCTCGCTCCAGTTCGCGAACCATCAACTCGGCGTCGGCGGGGTCGTCTTCGATAATCAGAACCCTGACAGCTTCGCTCATCGGCGGGCGGAGGAATCCTTTACTTGTGTACGGCCGGGGACTGGTTCATAACGATCCAGTAGAACGCCAGGGTGCGGATGGCCTGGCGGAACTCGGCGCTCCCCACGGGCTTCTGAACGTAGCTGTTGGCGCCCAGCCGATAACTTTCCAGAATATCTCTCTGTTCGCCGGACGAAGTCAACACGACGATGGGAACGGAGCGCGTCCCCGCATGTCCTTTGATCTGTTCAATCACCTGCAGGCCGTTGACCTTGGGCAGTTTCAGATCGAGAAGCACGAGCGTGGGCTGACGGTCGCGCGGCCGGCCGGCATACTCGCCCCGGCGGAACAGATAATCCAGAGCTTCTTCGCCGTCGCGCGCCACTTGAATGTGCGCTTTCACGTTTTCGCTTCCCAGCGCGCGCAGGGTGAGCTCAACGTCCTGTGGGTCGTCCTCCACCAGAAGAATTTCAGCCTGATTTTCGATCATATTTGCCGGTAAACCGCCGGCGTCCACGACTGTCTAACCATTGCGGGGCTGTCCTAACGTGAAGAAAAACGCCGCGCCCCGATCAACCTCGGCTTCCGCCCAGATTCGGCCGCCATGCTTGTGAATGATGCGCTGCACCGTCGCCAGACCCACGCCCGTTCCTTCGAAATCCTCCCGCCGGTGAAGCCGTTCAAAAACTCCGAACAGCTTATGCACATATTTCATGTTGAAGCCAACCCCATTGTCGCGTACGAATACGACCCGCAGGCCGTTCATCGAGGTTTGCCCCGCCTCGACGATGGCGGGATTGCGGGGACGCGTGTATTTCGCCGCATTCGCCAGTAAATTGTAAAAAACCAGCTTCATTAATCCGGGATCGCACTCGACGGTCGGCAAACTGCCGATACGCCATTGTATGTTTCGCCCCTGAATCTCCTGCTCCATATCCCGGAGGACGTCTTCGACCAGATCGTTGAGGTCGGTCGGCTGAATGTGCAGCTCCTGACGTCCGACGCGCGCGAGCCCGAGCAAATCGTTGATGAGCTGATCCATGCGCCTGGTGCTGTCGACGATCCGGCGCAGATATCCTCTGCCGGCGGGGTCCAGCTGCCGCTCGCATTCCTCGATCAATGCATCGGAGAATCCCTGAATATGGCGCAGAGGCGCGCGCAGATCGTGCGCCACCGAATAGGTGAAGGATTCCAGTTCCTTGTTGACCGCCTCCAGCTGAGCGGTCCTCTGTTCCACGCGCAATTCCAGTTCCTCGCGGGCGGTCTGCAAAGCCGTGTCGCGCTCCTGAATCTGAGCCAGCATTTCGTTGAAGGCGTCGATCAGGCCGGAGATTTCATCTCTGGTTTCGGGCGCCGGGGCGCGCACCGAATATTTCTTTTCGCGCGAAACGATACGGGCGGTTTCGGCGAGCTGGGCTATCGGGCGCGCAGTTTTCTGGAAGATGGAGGAGAACAACAAGGCCGCGAGGAGCGACATCGCCAGCACCACCGCCACGATTCCGGCATAACGCAGCTGGCCGTCCTTTATCTCGCTGAGATCGGAATGGATTTGAACCACGCCGATGCGTTTGCCCTGGAATTCGATCGCGCGCACGAGGATCAGTTCATCTGCCGTAAACCGGTGAGCCTCGTTCCGACCGCGAGGAATAGCCATGGGCGATATCCGGTTACCCGGCCCCCGAAGGAAAGCGGCGAAACGGCGCCCGTCGGGAGTATAAATGCCGGCGGACAGTATATCGGGGGCCGCCGCAAGCGCCGACAGAGTGTTTTCCGCCGACTCCGGATCGTTGAATAACAGGGCGGAAGCGCTGTTGGCCCCCGCGATCTGAGCCTCGATGGACAGATTGCGCACCATGGTGGTGCGGACGTAGGCAAGCTCATAAGCCGCAAATGCGGCGCACGCCAGCAGCAACGCGGCGCCGCTGACCAGCATATTCATCCAGGTCAGTTTCTGACGGATTGAATAACTGCGAACCTTGATCATCGGGCTACGGCGATCATCGGGCTAAGGCGCCCTCCGGATCGCGACGGCTACCTTGAGGAGTTCGGAACTGAGCGTCAAACCGGCCCGCTGGGCCGCGGCCAGATTGATTTCAAAGCGCACCCGGTTGCCATTGAGAACGAACTGAATCATGCCTCCCTGTTGGGTAAAGTCGGCGGTTTCGCCGACCGTGAGCGCGCTTGAACTGCGGAGCGCCGCAAGCATGGTTTTCAGTTGACCTTCGTTTGCCGGATTCAGATAGACAATCCGGCAGCCGGCCGCGTCCGCCGCAGTTGAGATTCTTTTCGGCGTCATCGGCGTGCCACCGATGCTCTCGCCTCTCAGCGCTGCGTCCAGAATCGGCCCGAAAGGATCCTGACCGAGTACGCAGACATCGAACTGATCTCTGGGGGCCGTGGGGGGCCACTCGATGAATCTGCCAAAATTCGACAGATAGGCGGCCTGAACTTCGTACTCGGTGGGTCTCGAAGCCTGCGCATTCAGGTTCCCGAGGGCGAAGCACGCGCCGACCGCGAGGACCAGCGCCAGCGCCGCGAGGCTCCGGGTTCGAGTCATTGTCTGAATGTCAGCGAGGCGAAGACATCACGCTTGATACCCACCAGCGGACCCGGATCGCCGCCATATTCGACATGGTGGGGCTGCAAGAGATTCCGGCCGACGACGGCAAACTCGATGTGCCTAACGGGGCGCCACGCGAACCGCGCGTCCCCGGTCTCATAGCCGGAGACCAGATAATACGGCAGGGCGCCGACGTAGCGGAACGTCAAAGTGAAATCCACGTTGCGGGTGATGTCGAAATACGACTGGAATTGCGCCTGGTGGTGCGGGCTCTCGCCTTCGTCCTGAGCCACGGTCGTCGTGTCGTGGCTGTCGAACGCTCTGCGCAGGTCCATCAGCAGCCAGGAGCAGGAGCTCTGGATGCGCCACCAGGGTCTTACCTTCCAGTCCGCCGCGATCTCAAAACCGCCGGTGGTCCCTTTTATGCCATTCCCGTTGATATACGGATAAATCGTCGCCGGCGTCCCGTTGTCGTCCTCGATAAAGGACGGTTGTGGTTCAAGGCTCAGCAAGTGGTCGTATTGGTTGTAAAATGACGCGAAATCGAGAGAAAAGTTCCGGGTGACGAGATTGCGATATCCGGCTTCGTAACCAAGCAGCGTCTCCGATGTGAATCTTCCA
>CAWBIS010000129.1:0-12105 GCA_963788485.1 Terriglobia bacterium | reverse complement strand
CGTGTCGATGATGTTCGCGTTCGGCTGCCGGTTGACCCAGATCATCACCGCCGGTTTGCCCTCCGACAATCCGGTGTTCCGGATATCCTCGGTGCCGTCGACCACCCGCCCGAGATCCGACAAACGAACCGGTGCGCCATTGCGGTAAACCACGATGAGATTCCGGTAATCCTTCGCCTCGAACAGCTGGTCGCTGCTGAGAATGGGTACGGTTCTTTCGGAATTATCCAGCGCGCCCTTGGGCATGAGCGCATTCGCGTTCGCCAGAAAACTGCCAATCTGATCCAGACCCACGTTGTACTGCGAAACCGGCTGCGGATTGACCTCCACGCGCACGGCCGGCAGTGAGCTTCCGCCCACATTCACCTGGCCCACGCCTGAAACTTGCGAGAGTTTCTGTGCAAATACGGAAGAAGCGATATCGTACAGTTTCGGCCGCGGCACCACATCCGACGTGAGCGACAAATTCACAATCGAGGAATCCGTCGGATTGATCTTGCGATAGAACGGCTTCCGCGGCAAATTCGAGGGGAGATAACCCGCCGCCGCATTGATGGCCGCCTGCACATCCCGCGCGGCCGCATTGATATCGCGGCTCATATCGAACTGCAGCACCACCGTCGCGCCTCCCAACGAACTGCGCGACGTCATTTCGGTGATCCCGGCGATGCGGGTGAACTGCTTCTCCAGCGGCGTGGCGACTGACACCGCCATTACCTCCGGACTGGCGCCGGGCAATTGCGCGTTGACCAGAATGGTCGGGAAATCGATCTGCGGCAGCGAAGAAACGGGAAGTTGCGTGTAGCCGATGGCGCCGGCCAGCGTGACCGCGATCGTCAGGAGCGTCGTCGCGACCGGCCTTCGAATGAAGGGCGAAGAAATGCTCATCTCGGCATATTCATGCTGCAAATCCCCGCCGCTGCTACCGGGCAGCCGGGTTTACGTTTGTTTAATTTTACCTCGCTGCATTGTGAGCCTTCTTGCGCATCCGGGGCGTCAAATGAGTGGAAGTCATGAAGAGCTCATACTTACTCCGATTTGCAATTGGACTGATTCTTACGCTTCCCGGGTTCGCTGCGACCTCCAACATGCCGGGCGTGGCTAATTTCCATCAGGTGGACCAGAATCTCTACCGTGGCGCTCAGCCCACCGTGGACGGCCTGCGGAATCTGGCCAATCTGGGGGTCAAAACCATCATCGACCTGAGACACGGGCGGGAACGCGCCGATAATGAGGAGCGAGCCGCCGAAGCCCTTGGGCTCCGGTACATCAGTGTGCCCATGAAAGGCCTCGAAGCCCCCACCACGCAGCAGATCGAGAGCCTCCTGTCGGTCCTGAATGCAGCCGACCAGGGACCGGTTTTCGTCCACTGCCGCGAAGGTAAAGACCGCACCGGCACCGTGATCGCCTGCTACCGCATTGCGCACGACCATTGGAGCAACGACAAAGCCCTTGAGGAAGCCCGGACGTGGGGTTTGCATTCGGGCCAGCACCCGCGCCAGAACTACATCCTGAACTTTGCACCCGATCTGATGTAGAGTCATCTGTTGGTGATTCTGCTCGCCTTTTGCCGGTGGCTTGAAAACACTCCGCCCGCCATGGCGCTGCGCGACTCGGTCTGGATGTTCGACATCACGGAGACCGTCCATACCCTTGGCATCGTGCTGGTGGCCGGCACGATCATGCTGGTCGATTTGCGGCTTCTCGGCCTCGGCCTGAAGCGTGCGCTGGTCTCCGACGTCGTCTCGCGCATCGTTCCGTGGACCCTCTGGGGCTTCGGTTTCATGCTCCTCACCGGGCTCTGTCTGTTTTCAACCGAGGCGGTCAAGCTCTACGACAGCCCGGCATTCCGTATCAAAATGCTGCTCCTGCTGCTTGCCGGCCTGAACGCGCTCATCTTCCATAGAACGGTCTACCGCCAGGCGGCCGAATGGGACGGTGCGCCGGTGGCTCCCCCGCGGGCCCGAATGGCGGGTCTGCTGTCCCTGATCCTGTGGATCGGAATCATTGCCGCTGGACGCGCCATCGCCTACGGATCGGGGTACGACCGCACGTGATCAGGCAGCTATTCCTTCCCGTCTTCGCCTGGTACGCGCACACCCCGCTTGCGCGGACGATGAGCGATTCAAAAACCCTGATTGCCATCGCGCAGATCATCCACCTGGTCGGCATGACTCTGCTCCTCGGCTCCATCATGATGGTGGATCTGACGCTGCTCGGGTTTGGCATCAAACGGCACCCCGTCTCCCGCGTAGCGGACGAGCTCGCCCCGTGGACCGCGGCCGGCCTCGCGATCATGTTTCTGACCGGTCCGCTGAATCTGTCTTCGGAGGCCATGAAATGCTACGACGCCACGTTCTTCTGGATCAAGATGGGGCTGCTTGTGGTGGCGATCGGGTTCCACTTCACCGTGCACCGGCGCGTTGCCGCGGCCGAACCGCCGGTGTCGGGCTTTCGTGCGGGACTGGTCGCTTGCGTGTCGCTCACGCTCTGGTTTGGGACTGCGCTGGCGGCGAAGTTCATCGGTTTCGTCGGTGACGACCTGCGGGATCGCGCGTCCCTGATGCATTCTATGCTGAAGATGTGATCCGGAATCGTTCCGTACCCACCGATACCCTGTTACCGCACGTCGTTTATCACAATGTGGTCGATGCCCTCGCGTGGCTGGCGGCCACCTTCGGTTTCTCTGAACACTACCGGTATGGCGAACCGGGCGGACCGGTCTCGGGCGCGCAAATGACGTTCGGCAGCGCCTGCATCATGGTGACGAGTGCCCGGTCCGGCAGTTCCAGCCCCGCGCAAATCGGGCACCATACTCAATCGTTGACGGTGTTCGTCGAAGACGTCGATGGGCACTTCGAACGGTCCAGGGCCGGCGGAGCCAAAATCGTCGAAGAACTGCACGAGACCATTTATGGCGAGCGGCAATACGGCGTCGAGGATATCGAGGGACACTTCTGGTTGTTCTCGAAGCATGTTCGCGACGTGAGCCCCGACGAATGGGGAGCGACAATCAGCGATCGCCGCGGCTGAAAACTTTATCGCCGCGCTCCATCAGTCAGTTACGATGCATTTCAGCCCCCGCACGGTCCTCGAGGCCCCGGTTGCGGCGAACGAATTTTAGATGCAGTCGGTGCGCACAAGGTGTTCGACACCATTGACCACAAAGCGCCGAACTGGACTCCACTCGCAAGAGACCCATATAAACATGTACAGGCACGGCCAATAAAGAGCGAATGGGAACCCAAGGAGTGCCCACACACCGCGCAACCTGTACTTAAAACATGTCCATAAAGTGAGGGCTACCCAGAGGCCGGTCAATGAGAATACGAGTACTGCAGGCCCGTCACCGCCGCCGGGGAGAGCGAGAAATGGTAACACGCAGCTGGCAATAGCCATGGCGGCTGACAGACTGATTGATTTCTTTAAGCCCGAGCCCATGCAAGCAGCCAAATTTTATCGCTGAAGCGGCCCGTCTTCCGCCCTCCGCCCGCTGGCATCCCACGCGGCGGCGAGCTGCGAAGACGAGGGAAGCGTGCACGGCCCGCAGAAAGCGCCGTCCGCATAGTGCCGGGAAACCAAACTGAACCTGGGGCGCCCCAGGCTTTTTTCAGCCTAAAGTTCGCCGGATTCATTCTGTATCAGGTAGTCTCTCGCAGCTCCGGGACAACTATATTCATACGCGCCGCGAACCACAGCGCCGCCGTACTCCGACCATTCCAGACTCGTCGATTCCCACGGATTTTTCGGCGCAACCCGGCCGCACCGCATGCTTCGAAACAGGTTCCATAGAAAGATCAACTGCACTGTGGCCAGAAAGAAAGCCGAGTAAGTGATCCATCGCTGCAGCGGCATCACTCGCGCCAGGAAATCAAACGTAGTGAAGTCCGCATAGCGCCGCGGATTTCCCGCGAATCCGGCGAAATGCATCGGCAGAAACGTCGCGTAAGCGCCAATGAACGTCAGATAGAAATGCAGCTTTCCCGCCCGCTCGTCCAGCATGCGTCCGAACATCAGTGGGAACCAGTAAAACGTGGCGGCGAAGATCCCAAACAGCGCGGCAATTCCCATGATCAGATGAAAGTGCGCCACCACAAAATACGTATCGTGGAAATAGCTGTCGATCTCCGGCTGTCCCAGAAACAACCCCGACAACCCGCCCGTCACGAAGATCGAGACGAACCCCAGCGCGAAAAGCATCGCTGTCGTCAGGCGCAACGATCCTCCCCACGCGGTCGCAATCCAGTTGAAAGTCTTCACCGCCGAAGGCGCGCCGATGGCCATCGTCAGAAACGAGAAGGCAATCGCCGACCACGGATTCAGCCCGCTGACAAACATGTGATGTCCCCAAAGCAGCAGTCCAAGGAACGAAATGGAGATCGAGGCCCACACCATTGCGCGATAGCCGAACACCGGCTTGCGCGAGAAATTCGAGATCAGATGCGACACGATGCCCATGGCCGGCAGAATCGCGATATAGACCTCGGGATGTCCAAAGAACCAGAACAGGTGTTCCCAGAGCAGAGGCGATCCGCCGCTGTGCTGAATCGCCTCATCCGCTACCAGCAGTCCCCCGGGTACGAAGAAACTCGTGCCCCCGAGGCGATCGCAAAGGATCAGCAGCAGCGCGGCGATCAGGACTGAAAACGCCAGCAGGCTCAGGATCGCCGTCACAAACCAGTTCCAGCACGTCAGCGGCATGCGCATCAGCGTCATGCCCGGGCCGCGTTCGTCGATGACGGTCGCGATCAGGTTGATCGCCGTCAATAGCGACGAAATCGAAAACAATCCAATGCTGATGAACCAAAGCGTCTGGCCGAGTCCCTCCCCCGGACCCGCGATCGCCCCAACGGCGCTCAGCGGCGGATAAGCTGTCCAGCCCGAAAGCGGCCCGCCGCCGTCGGCCAGAAACGACCACAGCAGAACGGCGAACGAAGCCGCGGCTATCCAAAACGACGCCAGGTTCAGCCGCGGAAACGCCATATCGGTCGCGCCCAGTTGTTCCGGCAGCACCAGATTCGCGAACGCGTTGACAGGCGCGAGCGTAAGCACGAAGAAAATCATGATCGTGCCGTGCAGCGTCAGCAGCGAGAGATAAAATTCCGGCGCCATTACATCGCCGCCGATCGGCGTCAGTGGGTAGATCAGATGAAAGCGCATCACCAGCGAGAGCGCCATTCCGATCGACACCGCGATAAGCGAGAGGAAGAAATATTGCCGCGCGATCGCGCGATGATTCGTGCTGAAGAGACGAGCCCCCAGGCCGCGCTTCAGCGAGGTTGACGTTTCCATCGGTCGTATTCCGCGGGCGGCATCGCAATCAGAACGCTGCGCATCTGGCTGTGCCCGAGTCCGCACAGCTGCGCGCACGCGATCTCGTAACTTCCCGGCTGATCCACATGGATCTCGAGAGGGATCTCCATGCCCGGCACAATGTCTTGTTTGGTGCGCAGTTCCCGCACGAAGAAATCGTGGATCACGTCGCGCGAATGCAGCAACAGCAGCACGTCGCGCTGTGCCGGAATGCGCAGATTCGCGGTCACGATGTCGTCTTTTCCGGCGGGATCTTTGGGGTCGATGCCCACCGGATTACCGCCGGAGTCGCTGATGAACTCGATCCCGGTGCGGCCGAAGCGTCCGTCGGGCCCGGGATAGCGGAAACTCCACGCAAACTGATGCGCGTGGACTTCAATCCTCTCTTCGCCCGGCGCCGCCACAGGCACCCTGGCCCAACCGCGCGATCCCAGAAAAGCCAGCGACAGAAACAGCGCGGCCGTGGCGCCGAGCCAGGTCAATTCGACGCCACCATGGTCTTTGGCCGTCGTCCGCACTGCGCCGCCTTTTCTGCCACGCAGAATCATCCATGCAAGCACAAGCTGAACTGCAATGAAGATAGCCCCGGTAATCCAGAGAGTCCATGTGAACTGGCGATCGTACTGCACCGCTTCCGCCGTGATCGCGATTGGAAACCAGACGGGTCTGAACGCAAAAAGGATGCAAGCGGCCCCGGTAACCAGAAGCAGGATCAAGCCGAGCAGCATCGACCTCCATGTTATCGACCTCGCTCGTACACTAAGAACTGATGATTGCCCGGATCTCCGTGGCCCTCGTACTTGCCACTGCCGCGTGGGCCCAAACCGTCTGTCCCCCGACTCCCGAATTCACCCCGTGCGACCTCGTGTTCGACATCCCGTCGGCACCCGCCGGCCGGCCGATCGATCTCGAAGGCGAGTTTCGTTCGCCTCACATCAACACCGGCTCTGCCAAAGCCTTCTGGGACGGCGGCACGCGCTGGGTGATTCGCTACAGCCCTTCCGAGCCGGGCGTGTACACCTGGCTGCTGAAGAGCGGCATCGCGGGCCTCGAAGGCAAACAGGGGCAATTCACCGCAACGCCCGTCGACAAAATCGGCTGGCTGCATGCCGAAAACGTTCATCATTTCGCGTTTGTCGATCCCGCCAATCCCAATAATTTGAAGCCGCATCTCTGGATGGGCGCGATGGTTCCGGGCTTTGCCTCCATGAGTGCGCAGCAGTGGAACGCGCTGGTGGACGCGCGCGCGGACCGGCATTTCAATCATCTCGGCGTGACTCTTGTGGATGAGACGAGCGCCGCGCACTTCCAGTCGCCCGAGTTCTTCCGCGCGGCGGAAGAGAAGCTGCGCTACGCCAACCAGAAAGGCATCATCGTCGACATCGCTTTCTTCGGACCGGACGGCCTCATGGATCGCCTGCTCCAGTCCCACGCCGACCGCGACAAATGGTTCACTTACGCGCTTTCACGCCTCGCCGCTTTCGACGTAACCTGGCAAGGTCTCGAAGGGTGGGAAAGCTATCCCGATGGCCGCGCGCTCCTGCAGGAGATCGCAGACGATCTGAAGAAACTCGACCCATACAACCATCCGCGCTCAACCCGAGCCAACGTCTCGTCCGGCCCGCTTGCC
The DNA here is from genome assembly GCA_963788485.1 of Terriglobia bacterium. Taxonomy (GTDB): domain Bacteria; phylum Acidobacteriota; class Terriglobia; order Bryobacterales; family Bryobacteraceae; genus BOG-234. The sequence continues at coordinate 5,162 of CAWBIS010000129.1, read as the reverse complement.
GACGACAACTGGCTCGGTTACCGCTCCTATCAGACTGCCGACGATCAGATCGGCGCCATCGACCAGCAGGTCTTTCAACACCCCGCCGTGAACAACTTCGCCGCCGGCGCGATCGACGCGGACACCTTTCGCCATCGTCTCTGGAACGCCACTGCGGATGGCCAGTATCCGTCCCCCGCGATTCCGAACGAACAAGCCGCTGACCAGATGAAGATCTGGTACGACTTCATGCAGAGCACCCGCCACTGGGAACTCGAGCCGTACTTCGATATCCAGAATGGCCGCGGCCTGGCTCTGGAAGGCGTCGAGTACGTGATCTATGCCGAGAAGGCCGGCCCGGTCACGATCCGACTGGAAGACCACCACTATGATGCCAGGTGGTTCAATCCCGCGACGGGGCAATCGGTGAAAATCAAGGACGCGAAGGGCGAGATGTTCACCGCCGAGCCTCCGGACCGCGCTCACGATTGGGTACTGCACATCTCGCGTGAAGGCGCGAAGGCGTCGATGCTCAAGAGCGTCCGCTTCATTTCGCGCGAGAACGATATCCAGTTGCAGGAGGTCGAGGGCGATCCGGAAAAGATTCCGTTCGATGTGGTCGAACCCTCTGGCGACACACTTTCCCTCAGTCAGCCGCCCGCCTATTCCATCAAACTGACCCAGCAGAAGAAGGCGCTCCAGCACATGATGTACGAATGGACCGGCGAAGTGACCGTTTCCAACCGCAGCTACCGGGTCATCGGCACCGGCGCCGGCGGGACCTTCCGGATTCCGCCTGACATAGCAATCAACTACCCCGCCGCCCTGCATGTTAAGTTGCTGGGGATGAATGCGCTCGGCAAGGTCTACGTTCTCGACCGCAATTACACATTGACCAGATGACGCTTACCCTGGCGGTCGATACGACGGCAGAGGACGGAAGTATCGCTCTGGCCGATGAAAACGGCGTGCGCGAGGAAGCCCTCGTGCACGCACCGCGGGGATTCAGCCAGGCGCTCTTCGGGGAAATCGAAGCGCTGCTCAAACGTCAGAACGTCGAACCCAGGGATATTGAACTCTTCGCCGCGGCCTCGGGTCCGGGCTCCTTCACCGGCGTGCGCGTCGGCCTCTCAGCCGTAAAGGGATTGGCGGAGGTCTTTGGCAAACGCGTCGTCGCGGTCTCGAACCTGGAGGCGCTGGCCGAGTTCGGCGCCGGCGACCGGCGAGCCGCCGTCATCGACGCCCATCGCGGCGAAGTCTACGCAGCGCTCTACGACGGCAAGGGAAACCAGATCGTTCCCGAAGCCGTGCTGCCGCTCGAAACCTTCCGCAAAATCCTGGGCGACCGTGACGTCGAATGGATCGACAAACCTCGGCCCCTGGCCGGTGCGATCGCCCGCATCGCCATCCGTAAAGCGAAACAAGGCCTGGCGCAGGATCCGGCGTCGATCGAAGCCAACTACGTGCGCCGGTCCGACGCCGAGTTGCTGTGGAAGGAATAAATTTCGGCGTCATGTCGATTTCAGCAATGCTCGTTCGACGTGTTGGTAGAGCCGGGAATTGCACGGCTCCAGAAAGAAGGAAAGGATAACGACAATGAAATTCCTCTGCATTTACAAACCGAGCAAGCCGGAAGGAACTCCTCCCACCCAGCGTGAGATGGCCGAAATGGGGCAGCTCATTATGGAGGCGAAAAAGGCTGGCTGGCTGCTCTCGACCGAAGGCTGCCTGCCAACCAGTCTGGGCGCGCGCGTCCGCCAGGCCAATGGCAAGGTCACCGTCACCGACGGCCCTTTCACCGAATCGAAGGAGGTCATCGGCGGCTTTGCCATGCTCCAGGCGAACTCGAAGGAAGAAGCGATCGAACTTACCAAACGCTTTCTTCAAGTGGCCGGAGACGGCGAAAGCGAAATTCGGCAGGTCTACGAGGCATAACCATGCGATTCATGATGCTGATGATTCCCAAAGGCTACGAGGACGCGAAGCCCGGCGCCATGCCGGATTCCAAAGCCGTGTCCGCCATGATGAAGTACAACGAAACGCTGCAGAAGGCGGGCGTGCTGCTGGCGCTCGACGGCCTGCACCCACCTTCGATGGGAGCCCGCATCTCATTCGCCGGCGGCAAGCCCAAAGTGACCGACGGCCCTTTCACCGAGGCCAAAGAGGTCATCGGCGGGTACTGGATGATCCAGGTGAAGTCGAAGGAGGAGGCCATCGAATGGGCGTCCCGCTGCCCCGCTTCCGACAACGAGGTGATCGAACTGCGGCAGGTCATGGAGTTCGCCGATTTCCCCGCGGACCTGCAGCAGGCCGCCGGGGGATACGAAGAACTCAAGCGCACCTGAACGCGATTCACCGCGTTTGCGCCTTGACAGATCCTCCGGGACGTATCACCTCCTCGAAGCTCGGGAAATTGTGGGAGGTAAGCCGAAAAGGCAGCGCATACGCGCTGCCACGCGCCGGATGCTACCGTGATGGGTATTGGGGCCCGCCGCCGATACCCGCCGCGTCCGAGCCAATCAAGCGATAGACGCCGTCTGGAGGATTGAATCGGCGCGGCTGATCGCCGGTTTGGCGCGCATCGTCCGCGACGTCGGCGTCGCCGAAGAACTGGCGCAGGACGCGCTCGTGGCCGCGCTCGAACAGTGGCCCGAATCGGGCGTGCCGCGCAATCCGGGGGCGTGGCTGATGGCCACGGCGAAGCACCGCGCCATCGACGTTCTCCGCCGCAGGAAGCGATTCGCAAGCAAACGCGACCAACTCGCGCGCGAACTCGAAGCCAGGCAGGATGAAGCCGGACAGGACGAAAACAGCGGTGAAGACATGCTGAGCCTCGTCTTCACCGCTTGCCATCCGGTTCTTTCCGCCGAGGCGCGCGTCGCGCTGACCCTTCGACTCCTCGGCGGCCTGACAACGGAAGAAATCGCGCGCGCCTACCTCGTCCCGGAGCCGACCATCGCCCAGCGCATCGTGCGCGCCCGTCGGACGCTCGCCGCTAAACGAGTTCCCTTCGAAGTGCCGGCCGGAGACGAACTCGCCGCCCGCTTGTCCTCCGTCCTTGAGGTCATTTATCTCATCTTCAATGAAGGCTACTCGGCGACCGCCGGGGAAGACTGGATGCGCCCCGCGCTTTGCGAAGACGCCTTGCGTCTTGGCCGGATGTTGGCCGAGCTCGCTCCCAAAGAACCCGAGGTTCATGGGCTGGTGGCGCTTATGGAGATCCAGACATCCCGATTCCGGGCGCGCACAGACCCCACGGGTCAACCGATTCTGCTTCCCGATCAGAACCGGGCCTTGTGGGATCAATTGCTGATTCACCGCGGTCTCGCCGCGCTTGAGCGAGCGCGCAAACTCGGTCGGACGCGTGGCCCCTACGTGCTGCAGGGGGAGATCGCCGGCTGTCACGCACGAGCCCTCACTCCCGAACAAACGAACTGGCCCGGCATCGCGGCGCTCTATGACGAACTCGCCGGCCTCCTGCCGTCCCCGATCGTCGACCTGAACCGCGCCGTCGCCCACGGCATGGCATTTGGTCCTCAAACCGGCCTCGATATGGTGGACGCACTCATCGCGGCCCGATCGCTGCAGGCTTACCACCTGCTACCCGCCGTGCGTGGGGACTTGCTCGCCAAACTCGGCCGCGTGCACGAAGCCCGTAGCGAATTCGAGCGCGCGGCCGCACTCACCCGCAACGCCCGCGAACGCCGGTTGCTCCTCGACCGGGCTTCCAGCGGACGCTGAAAGCCTGGCAGCACGTGTTGGAACTCGCGCGAGGCCGCACGGGCACGATTTGGTCTGAGAGCGAGACGCGAGGATTAAGTAGACGCCGGTCATCTACGACGACGAGCAACGGTCGGCCTTGTTGCGGGTAGGCGACGTCCCCACGGAGCGCACAAGGCAGTTCGACGGATAGCCCGTTGCACCGCAGGTTGGCTTGCTCATATGCGCGAATCACTGGCGTATAGCAACGGAGCTTTGTACAGCTATGGAGCTTTGTGCTGAAGTTCCGGCGGTGCCCGCTGGCGGTCCAGGTCCGTGTAATGCAAGGTCCACTTGACAGGAACGGTCTGGGGCAAATAACACTCGCGGTCGTCGCACGCCTGATAGCGGAAGGAACTCTCGACGACCAAATCGCCGCTCTGGTTTAGCAGGGGCTTGACCTGAGGGTCGGTGCCGATGGTGATTTCCGCGACCACCCGGAAACGGCCCTTATACACAGGCACGGTTTCTTTGATTGCTTTCAAATAAAGATTCTGGGCGCCCGGCCAGACAGGCGCGTGCGCACGGAACGCGGGCGTTATCGTCGTACTCCACTGAACCGGGATGTACCCCTTCACTTCCGGTGAGTAGACATGCATGCCGGGTTTGAGGTCGATATCGAGGACGAGCGCGATGCGCTGCCCCCAATGGACGCGGGCCTCGCTGCTCGAAGGCGTGAGGCGCAGGTGTTTCGTCTCGATGAAGGACGCAGGCGCGCCGGGCTTGTCGCCGAACTCCCGAACCAGAATGTCCGACGCCGCGTAACGCTCGCGAAAATCCGCTTCAAAATACTTCGACTTCACGGTTCCGGAGGGATCGAGGATGAAGGTTCCCGGATAGGGGATGCCGAACTGCGGAGTGTTCTCCGCCACGGTGGTGTTGAGCAGGCCGTAGCTTCGGATCACCTTCGAATCCGGATCGGATAGCAGCGGATACGTGATTCCCTTGCGCGCGGCGAAGGATCTGAGCACGGCGGGGCTGTCGTAACTAATGGCTGCGAGAGCAAGCCCCCGCCTGCGGATCGCGGGCAGATTCTGTTGCAGCTCCACGAGCTGCCCTTTGCAATAGGGTCACCAATCGGCGGAACGAAAGAAGACGAGCATCAGGCCTTTCGGACCCATTATGCTTTGGAGGCTGCGCTTGACGCCTGTTTGATCGGAAAGCTGGAAATCCGGCACTTTTGCGCCGACGGTGGGACCGGGGCTATCGGGGGCCGTCTGGGCCAACACCTCCGCGCTGCATATGAGGGCGACTGCGGTTACACCCAACAGCCCTGAAATCTTCATGAGCCTCCGATGCTTTCAAACAATAGCAGATCAGCCGGACGACGTGTTGGCATTTCACCGAAGTGCAACCACGGTCCTGCGAAACGGGGTTCGAGGAAACGTGCTTCCCAGAATGCCCAGGGCATCCGGGAATGATAA
>CAWBIS010000128.1:0-26902 GCA_963788485.1 Terriglobia bacterium | reverse complement strand
ACCGGCGAAACTCCGCGCGCTTCTTCTTCGAAAGATAAAGGTTGATGGAGTTCAGGTGACCGGCGCCGTTATGGCATGAGATGCAGTCGGTGTTGATGCCGAGAAAAATTCGGGCGATGTCCACGCTCACACCATCGACGAAGTCGAGACGGTTTTGCAGATAGTAGTTGTCGGGGTCTGTCGGGCTCAGAGCGCGCGACGCGTCGTAATTCGCCGCGTGATAGAAGCCGGTCTGCGGGATCGAATGCCCCTGTTTGGCGACTGCCGTCACCAGGTCGGCGAAGACTTCGTTGTAAGGCCGGTCGGCTTTCAGCCACTGCCGATTGTAGAAGTGGAAGAAGTCCTGATTGGTGCGCAGAAGGTCGCCCCAGAACCACGCCCATTCGTCCGCGAAGCGTTCGGTGCCGATCAGCGCATCGATCAGCTTGTCGCGCTTGTCGGGATCGCGGTCGGTCACGAACGCGCGGATCGCATCGGGCGTGGGCAGCGAGCCGGTGGCGTCGATATTGGCTCTGCGGAAGAACTCCTCGTCGCCGGCCAGTGGCGCGTGCGGAACGTTGTCCCGCTCGATGCGATCGAAGATGAAGTTGTCGATGAAGTTCCTGCGCGGGATCTTCTGCGCGTTCGTCTGCGGCACGCCGCCGGGGGGCGAAACGGCGTCGCTCAAACGGCGTGCCGCAACGCCCTTATCGGGCGGCGTGCTGTAAATGCCTTCGTGCGCTTTCTCGTAGCGATCCGGATCACTTGTGCCGGCAGGCGCCTGCGCCAAAATGGCCAGCGCGAAACACAGGCTGACGAGACCGACGATGGCAAGTTTCTGTCGCATCAGGCAATAATCTCCCTCATTTCGTCCTTGAGCAGATAGATTCGCGCGCGGCGAACCTTGCCCGCATGGGTGAACTCCAGAAACACCGCGGCCGGGGCGGCGAACTTCTTCTTCGTTTCGCGTGCGGTCGTGATGGTGAGAAGCTCAACCCCAAGCGCCACGCCGCCCCATGGCGGCTCCGTAGTCAGCAGCAGGCCTGCCGTTTTTTCCTGGAAGGTCTGGACGCGGATCTGATACTCCGATTTCGACCAGGCGCGGCCGAAGCGGGCCGCCCACACGCGAATGCCTTCGTGGCCCGAATACGTCGCCATACCGATCTGGTCTTCGTTCGGACCGGTGAACTGGAGCGCTTCGGGGTCGTAGAGCTGGACGAACTGCTCGACCTGCTTTGCGGCATCGTCTTCCGCGGTCCAATCGGCGAGCGCGTTCAAACGCTTGATCCATTCATCGACAAGATCGGCAGCCCCAGGCGGCGCCGATTCAACTGCGCGCGCGGCGCCGCCGAGCAGCGTTGACGTCGCAAGGAGAGTCAGTTCGCGCCGTGAAACCATGCGATCTTTCCCTTGCCTGCGATCAGGACGTCGCCTGCCGGCGTCGCCGTCATGGCATGAATATCGGTGTCGCCCGCTTCGAGATAACCCAGGACTTTGCCGGTATTGCGATCAAGCTTCAGGACGTATCCGCCGGTCAGCGCGCCCGAGGTGGTGTTCGTTCCGACCCAGACTGCATTCCCCGGCCCCAGCGTCAGCGACATCGGATTGCCGAGACCATCCCATTCGCCGACGAATTTACCGTTCAGATCGAAACGCTGAATGCGGCCATTCTCCCGGTCAGCGACATATATAATGCTCAGCTCATCGATCGCGATGGCGTGCGGCAAATGGAACTCGCCCGGCCGCGTACCGGGGCCACCCCATTCGGCGACCCTGGCGCCCGTCCTGTCATATTCGAGAATCCGTGCGTTGCCGTAGCCATCGGAGACGAAGAGCCGCCCGCCCAAGGCGAAGGCTATATCGGTGGTTCCGGCAAACCGGCCTTTCTTTGAGACGGGCTGACCGCCAACCGAAAACTGTAGAAGCTTTTCACCCCGCGAGCTGAACTCCTCGACCACCGAACTGGAAGAATCGACCGTCCAGATGTTCCCGTCCGGCGCAATGCGTATCCCATGCGGAATATCGAAAAGTCCGCTGCCGAACGACCGGAGCACGTGGCCCTCGCGATCGACGACCACCACGGGTTCGGCTTTACTTCCTCGCTGCAGCAGGTAAACGTCGCCCTGACTATCAGGAGTGAGCGCGGATATCATGCCCATCTCCCAGCCTTCGGAGGGCGCGACAATTGACACGTCGGTGCGGGCAAGCGGGAGTTTCTGCGTCGACTGGATGATCGAGAGAAGCTCGGGGGCAGGCCGAGCGTTGGCCATCAGGGCCAGAAAAACAGCCAGGACCAGCTTGACCATCAGGGGATAGTAGCATCAGCCGGGACGAAACTGAAGACGCAAACCACGTTTCAATGGGTCATTTTCGATGCAATCAGCCTCGATTAAACCCGGAGCCGCCGGTTTCTGATGCAGCGAAACCCCGCGCCGGTATTGCCAGGAACGAGGGCTTTATATAGCGAACATTTCCATCATCGTCGTCGATTACGTAGATGAGAAACCTGGCGAACAGGTGCGGCAACAGAACACGCCGTTACTTTCGCAGACGCCGAAAAGAGTTTTGGGTGTGTGCTGCCGCGCTCACACCTGGCACGGAATCCAGACAACCAGCGGCGATCTTACGAACGGGCGTAGACGCGCAGCTCTTTCCCATCGGGCAGAATAACGCGCTCCAGCTTGACGATTTTTTGACCGTCGGCATACTGATAGCCGATGCCGGTAATCATATCCCCAGGCTTCACTGTCGTCCTGGTCCAGCCATTGGCCTCCATGCGGTTGATAGCGGGTCCACCTATCAGCCATTTCTCGCGCCCGGTGCTGGTCTGAACCTCGAGAGTGATCATCGGGTGCGGATTGGCCCACGCGAAGTCGACCACCGTACCCTTTACAGTCACGAGACGATCGGTCTTGACTGGCCATGAGTGATGTGCCGAAAGGGGCGTCACCGCGGCACCAAGCGCGATGAAGATAGATGCTGAAACAAGTAAGGCCTTCATCTTTGCTCCTCTCCTGGGAATATTCCAGGTCTGGCGACTGCGCTCTACTCTGTCGTGTTTGAGAGCTGACCGGATTGCGGCCGGCCGGGTCCGCATTTTCGTTCCCGCTGGTGCCCGCCTGATTGCCGGATCGAGGATCGATCGACGACAATGGACCGCTGTCAGCAACGAATTATCCGCGGCGATTCCTGCCGCCGCGGGCCCCTGCTCCAGCCTCGGCGCACGATCCACCGTGCGAATGCCCCGATCGCGGCTTGACGCTGCGTCTTCCCGGGTCGCTATTTAAACGTATAGTTGCCCCGTCCTCCGGCACGGTGTGCCATGTGACACCCACCGCACTGCTGTTGTAATTTCATCAGGTTTGCAGCTTTATCGCCCTGGCCGTCGGCGATCGCTTTGGCGGCATCGCGAGCGCTCTCCGCGAACGTAACCGCATCTGCGACATTTTTGGCCTTCCAATACGCAGCCACCTTCGTAAAGCTGTCGGCAACTTTATTGGCAGCAGGAGCCGCTGCTGCACTGTCGGTAGCATCGCGAATGGCCATAAGGTTGGCCGGCATCGACTGCATCAGCATTTTGTATTCATCATCGCTTATCTGACTAATTGCCAGAGCGGCGAATGCAAGCAAACCGATAAGGAGAATGAACGATTTCCGCATGGCCGTGAGTATATATCAGATTTGATTCGGCAGTTACAGCGGGTTCGAGCGTGTTAACGCACCTCCGGACTTTACGATACAAGCCGGAGTTGAGTCCGTAATATCGCTGTGTGTGTTTCGCTGCTGCCTCGAGGCATCCGACGTATCGGGCTGATCTCGTGCTGATGCATTACGTCCGCACAGCCGCAGGATCAACCGCGACGTCGGCGGAAAAGGGAAAAGCAAGAGACGATGCTTCAGGAAGGTCTCTTCATCCCCGGTCCTGATCGATGTCAACGATCCGGGCGATGCGGAGAGACCGTTGAACAATCCCGTTATTTCGCCGAGGCGGCGCCTTGCAAGGCCACCCGTGAGATCGCGAACGGTCGCTCGGACGCTGACCGGATTCCTCAATCAAATCTGTACCAAACTGTGGCGGTCGAATTGCAAACGCCGCATCCTCTTAACGAATCCGAACATGTTGGATGTTGCTATCGTCGGTGGCGGGCTGACAGGGCTCGCCCTGGCAAGGACGCTCGAACAAAAGGGCTTCGATTATGTTCTGTTCGAGGCGCGGGATCGCCTGGGCGGACGCATTTTGTCGCACCAGTGTCGGGTTTCGGCCATGTTTGTCGACTTGGGGCCAACCTGGTACTGGCCGCAGACGCAGCCCGCGATGGCGAACCTTGTATCGGATCTCGGTCTGATTGCGTTTCCGCAAAAAGACGACGGCACTGTCTGGGTTCTGACCGACCCGAACGAGAAACCGAGAAGACTGGAAAACCAGACGCTTCACGAAGGGGCGCGGCGAATCGCCGGAGGGATGGCAAGGGTCACCGAGGCGATTGCGTCCAAACTCGCGTCGCACCGGGTTGCCCTTTCGCATGTGCTCGACGGCCTGGTGGATCGGGGCTCGCATGTTCAGACCCTGCTCCAAACACCGGACGGGGAGGTCGAACACAACGCGCGGCCGGGTAGTTCTTGCGATGCCGCCACGGCTGATCGAAGAACATATTCTCTTCTCGCCGGCGTTGCCGGACGAAGTGCAGATGGCGCTGCTGGCGTCGGCCACATGGATGGCGCGTCAGGCAAAGGCGGTGGTCGTTTACAGAAATTTTGAAAATTTCCGCAGCAGGGTCGGATCCGGCAACGCACTGGTGCATCACGAACAGGCGGTGCTCAGCGAAGTATTCGACGCCTGCAGTATGGACGAACAAGTGGCCGCGCTGGGCGGATTTCTCGCACTGCCTCCGGCGGAGAGAGCACGGTTCCGCGAGGGCATGGAGATGCTGGTCACAAGTCAGTTCGTGCAACTCTTCGGCCCGGCTTTCGAAACCGGAACGATGCACTATCACGATTGGGCGACTGAAGCATTTACCTGTGCCAGTCTCGACCGGCGCGAAAATGCCGTTCCGGGCCATCCGCAGGCGGTGAATCCAATTCTCAGGAATGAACTGTGGGGCGGAAAGCTTCGTTTCGCCGGCGCGGAGTTCGCGGCCCGTCAGCCAGGTTACATGGAAGGCGCGTTGATCGATGCCGGGCGCATGGCGGAGCAACTGGCGCAGGCACGACCCGCGCAGTTCTTCGAGATTCAAAAAGTTCAGGTGAAAATATGAGCGAACTGTATGCGATCTGCCGGGCGTCGGCCATTGCCGACAGCCAGGCCGTTGGTTTTGTTCTGGCAAGGGCGGAGGAATCGGGCGCAAAGCCCTGGCCGATTCTGATCACCCGCAAAGGAAACAAATATTTTGGATTTGAAAACGCCTGTCCGCATCAGGGTGCGCGCCTCGACGCTAACCCAGGACAATTCCTCGACGACGACGGCAACTTCCTCACCTGCGGCCGGCATCGCGCGCAGTTCGATCTGGATACGGGGCACTGCTTCATCGGTCCCTGTCAGGGGCAAGGTCTGAAGCCCGTAACTGTCGTGCTCGACGATGGCGACGTGTGCATTTCCGGGGTGCGTCTGGCGGAAGAAGACGGGTTGGATATTCCCGATCCCGACGCGATGCCGGAAGTGATGATCACGCCGGATTAGAGCGCCATGGAAAGTTTACCTTATTTCCTGACGTACTCGGGTGTCGGATTGCCGCTGCGGCTGGTGGGTCAGCTCGAAGAGAACGAACTTGGCCATCGCAACACGTATATTCGCGCGCATTACGATAGCGAGGATCGTTTGATCCAATGCGAAAAGCTGGTCTACGGGGAAGTGGAACTGACGCATCGATACCTGTATGCCGCCGATGGCGCGCTGCGCCGGGCCGAGATCACGATAGACGACGAGTGCAGCGTAATGGAATTCTAAACGACAAGGGGAAAGCCCATGACTGGAGAAAACACACGATCCAACTGACCGCCGCCGACGGCAATACATTTAACGCCTGGCGCGCAAAACCCGCGGCTGAGCCGAAAGGAACCGTCGTGGTCCTTTCAGGAGGTCTTCGGGGTCAACCGCGATATTTCGCAGGAAACGAAGAAAAAGAAGAAGCCCGCGGCGGCCGGCGGACCACCCGTGACGGCCCCTGTTTCAGGGCTAGGGCCGGCCCGCATCGTGTGGATTGCCTGCCTGATTCCGCATCCAGTCCGCGAGTTTTCGCAGGACCGCGAGGATCTCGTCGCGCGCGGCGGCATCGCCGATCGTTTCCTCGAGCGCGCTCTGCATGCAGAGCAGCCAGGCATCGCGTTCCGCCTCGCCAATGCTAAAACCGATATGACGCTGACGAAGGCGCGGATGGCCTTTTTCCGCGGAATAAAGTTTGGGACCGCCCAGCCATTCGCCGAGATATCGTTTGAGAACCGTTTTTACCGGCGCGAGATCGGGCGCATGCATGGCGCGGATTGTGGCGGCCTCGGGAAGTGAGTCCATCCGCGCGTAGAAGGATTCCACCAGACGATCTACCGTCACCGCACCGCCGATTCGCTCGAACATAGACACTCCTGAGCGCACCTCTTGAGCAATTATTTGCCCATCTTTTTTCAATACGTTGACGGCGGTGCGGCCCCCGGCCTCTTGACTTGATTTGCAGGCCGGTGTTACTGTTCAGTCACTGGGCTCCGGATTCCCGCGTGAATTCGCCCATCCTGCCTCGTTAGCGCACAAGGTCACCAGTCTACGCATGCGGTTTCTCAGCCGCTGGCCGTAGGTACTGGCGTCAGGGTGGGGATGAGGAGTTCCAGATGGCCACAGCCTACAAAGCGTTTGATACCGCGGTGAGCGATCCCGCTTCGCGCTGGTCCGATATTGCTCTCGGCGGCATATACGAAATTTCCAAAATACTGACACGTCCGGCCCGGGTTGAGGTAACGCTCGCGAACGTCATCACGCTGCTTTCGAGTTTTCTCGATATGCATCACGGGCTCATTGCACTGCTCGACGAAGAGGGCGGCCCGGAGCTTGTTGTGGGCGCAGAGTGGAACGAAGAAACATCCAAACTGAATTTCGAGAATTTGCCGGAACGGGCAGTCGGCCAGATCGTGGTTACAGGCAGTCCGCTTGTTGTCCGGGATATGGCGGCCGATCCACTGTTCGCCGGCTGGCGCCCGGCTGATCCGGAAGAGAGGACGGCGCCCGAGGAGCGCTTCAGTTCGTTCATCGGCGTTCCAATCAAGGATCGCAACGACGTGATCGGTACGATCACCATCGTGAAGCACAAGAACGGTACACAGGAGGAGGGCGCCGATAACGCGGTCAGTCTGGACGAGGACGTGCGCTTCCTGGCGATGGTTGCGAATCTGGTAGGCCAGACGGTGCGCCTGCAAAGGATGGTGGCGCGCGACCGGGAACGGCTGATGGAGGAAAGACACCGGCTGGAGAAGCAGCTGGAGGTGCGGACGGCGAAGGACCGGAATCTGCCGGTGGCGGGAATCGTGGGCGAGAGCAAGGCGATTCGGAACGTTCTCGAAAAGATCCGGGTGGTGGCGCGCAGCCATCTGCCTGTTCTGCTGCGGGGCGAGTCCGGCACGGGCAAGGAACTGTTTGCCCAGGCAATTCACGATCTGTCGCCGCGCAAAACAGGGCCATGCATCAAGCTGAACTGCGCGGCGCTGCCGGAAACGGTGCTGGAGTCGGAATTGTTCGGGCACGAAAAAGGCGCGTTCACGGGAGCCATCGTGCAGCGTAAGGGGCGCTTCGAGCTGGCCGACCGGGGAACGCTTTTTCTGGACGAGATCGGCGACATTTCTCCGGCGTTCCAGGCCAAGCTGCTGCGCGTGCTGCAGGAAGGCGAGTTCGAGAGGGTAGGAGGGACGCGGACGCTGAAGGTGGATGTGCGTCTGGTGGCCGCCACGAACCGCAATCTGGAGGCGGCGGTAACCAACGGAACTTTTCGCGCGGATCTGTACTATCGCATCAGCGTAGTGCCCATCGCGCTGCCGCCGTTGCGCGACCGGCGGGAAGATATTCCGCCGCTGGCGGCTGAGTTTCTGAGTAACTTCAACGAGCTTCATGGGACGTCGCTCGCGCTCACAAGCGAGGCGGTGAAGGTGCTCTGCGCCTGCGATTTTCCGGGCAACGTGCGCGAACTGGAGAGTTGCGTCGGGCGCACAGCGGCATTTGCGCAGGGATCTTCGATCGTCGCGGACGACTTCGCGTGCCGCAACGACAGACTGCCTGTCGTCGCTGTTGTGGAAACCGGAGAAGCCGGCGGCAAACCGGGCGGGATACATTCCGCTTCCGGTGACCGGTGGCGGCCCGGGACGCAAGGCGCCTCTCACAATGCCTGAGAGTACGTCAGTGGCGCTGATGAATGGCGCCGGGGTTCCGGACGAAGGCGTGGATTCGGAGTCGGATTCGGGCGGACACGTGGAGCGCGGCCAATTGATCGACGCGATGGAGAGAGCGGGCTGGGTCCAGGCTAAGGCCGCGCGGCTGCTCGGTTTGACGCCGCGGCAGATGGGTTACGCGCTGCGCAAACACGCGATCGAAATCAAGCGATTTTAGCCGATTCCCGTCAGGCGGAGTGCGAGGCCGGTTGGCGCCGGCCGATCCAGAGCTTCAGTTGCGCGACGTGCTCGGCCTCTTCGGCGGCGAACTCAACGGCCATCGCGCGGATCTCGGGGTCGGCGGTTGTGCGCGCGATCTCGTCGTAGAAATCGAAGCCCCGCTGCTCACTGTCGAGGCTCAGTTGCATGGCGTAATCGAGGTCCATCAGATAATGCGACGCTTCCATGGAGGTTGCCTCGGGGCTCTCGCCGTCCGGCCATGCGAAGTCGTCGGCCCCGATCTGCGGAATATCGTGATAACCTGCCCGCGCCCTCGCCTGCGCCAGATGCAGGCGTGAGAAGTGCGCAAGCTTGCCGAAGAACGCGGCACTCTCGTGATTGCCGTAGGTCTTCATCGCATGGGAGAGATCGTTCAGCCGGGTCGCCGCTTCTTCTTCGAGCCGGATGGCGTGAGCAAGGAATTCTTCGACGCTTTCCATAAATACATTCAGAGCCGGCAACCCACCTTCAGGGTCACCTGAAATTCCTTGACCTGATCGCCGTCAATCCTGCCGGTCTCGCGCACCACCTCAAACCACTCCAGTGGGCCCATGGTCTTAGCCGCTTCCGCGACCGCGACTTTGGCTGCGTCGAAAAAACTGGTGCCCGATGTACCGACTACCTCGATGAGCTTGTAGGTTCGTGCCATTTCGTTGTCCCCTCGTTTCCCTTTGTTCTCGCGTCGTTTTCGCGTCGGCGGCCTAGGCCGGATCCAACGCTACTGCATGTTGAGGTGCCTTTCGAAGCGTTTCTTCGCGTTCGATCCACCGGCCCAGAATCTCGACGTGCTCGGCCTCCTCTTTGACGAACTCGTTCGCCATGGCCGCGATGGCGGGATCCTTTGTCGTACCCGCGACGGCGTAGTAGAAATCGTAGCCCCGGCGTTCTCCCTGCATCGCCGCTTTAAGAGCGTCCATGCGGGAGAGGTGCGTGTCGCCGGCCCAGAGAGAGGTTCGCTCGGGGGTTGCGTGGTCGGGCCAGACGTAGTCCGGTGGGAGATGGAGCGAGACGTCGATGGACGCGGCGCGCGACTGAGCCTGCGCGAGGTGCAGCCGGGAATAGCCCGCCAGTTCGTGGAACAGCTTAGCGACCTCCATGTTGCCGCACTCTTCCATGGCCGTTCCAAGCTCGTCGTAGTGGATCGCCGCATCCTCTTCGAGCCTGACGGCGAATCCAAGAAACTGGTCGAGGCTTCGGATTTCGATGCCGCCCTTGTAGATTTTGGCGGCGAACGAAAGATGGGGACGCTGCACCGGGAGCGTCTGGTCGCCTTCGAACGAAACCAGGATGTCTTCGTCGCGCACGAAGCACTGGCAGGCCAGACGGTATCGCGGCGGCATGTCGTTCACCTCGGCGTCGCGGATTTCTTCGCGCGTGATTTTGCCGAGCTGACGCAGCAGTTCCTTTTCTTTTTCGGTGAGGGCGATGCCGTATCGGACGTTCTTCGCCAGATGCTCGACCTTTACCAGACAGGACCCGCACTCGCCGTCCTGACAGTCGAAAGGTATGGGAATTTTGTGTGCGCGCGCCACACCGAGAATGGTGCCGCGGTGACCGGCGATTGCGTATACAGTGACGTCTTTCGCCATGACAGGCGAGGAAAATGTAACGTTTGCCAAGAGTGAGCTCCGTTGTTTCGCGTTTCGCTTGTGCACGCGACTGGCCAGCCCGTTGCAATGTTTCCGGCGGCCATTCAGGCCGTCGAAAAGAGGATATTGATCATGGCTTACAAGATCGTTGCTTCGCAATGCACGAATTGCGGCGCTTGCGAGTTCGAATGCCCGAACGCGGCTATTTCCATGAAACGTGGAACTTACGTGATTAACCCGAAGCTGTGCACCGAGTGCGAAGGCCACTTCGACTCGCCGATGTGCGCGTCGGTGTGCCCGGTCGAGAACACCTGCATACCTGCCTGAGCGCGTGTCGCCTTCCCAACAATGTTTTGAGGGCGGGTCTCCGCCTGTAAGCATTGCGACACGCGAGTTCGGCGAAATCCCATTGTTTTCAGGTATTGCGGGCACTTCGGGTATTGGCAAACGGTTTGCATTAACGGCCCGCGACGGCGCCGTGTACCGCGCTCTCCGAATACTAAACGCCGCGCACCACGGGCTAGGTCCGGTGCGCTTGAAGGGGCAAAGGAGCGAGCATGCAACAGTCATACAGCCTGCCAGTGATCCAGCCGACGGCCGAGATCATGCAGCGGGTTGCCGAGCACAAGGGTTGCGGTACGCACGGCGCCAGCGGGAAAGCCAGCTGCGGTTCGGGAGCGGGCCAGAACGATCTCGCGCCGGAGATCTGGGAGAAGGTCAAGAACCATCCTTGCTATAGCGAGGAAGCGCATCACCATTACGCCCGCATGCACGTTGCGGTCGCGCCGGCCTGCAATATTCAGTGCAACTACTGCAACCGCAAGTACGACTGCGCGAACGAATCGCGGCCGGGCGTTGTCAGCGAAAAGCTTACGCCGGAACAGGCGGCGAAGAAGGTGCTGGCGGTGGCTTCGACGATCCCACAGATGACGGTGCTCGGGATTGCCGGGCCTGGCGATCCGCTGGCGAATCCCGAGAAAACTTTCAAAACGTTTCAACTGATCTACGACACCGCGCCGGACATCAAGCTGTGCCTGTCCACCAACGGCCTGATGCTCCCGGATCACGTGGACACCATCAAGAAGTTCAACGTCGACCACGTGACCATCACGATCAATATGGTCGATCCCGAAATCGGCGCCAAAATTTATCCGTGGATCTACTGGAAGCACAAGCGTTACACCGGCATCGAGGCGGCGCGAATACTCACCGAACGGCAGCTGCTGGGGTTGGAGATGCTGACCGAGCGGGGGATTCTCTGTAAGGTCAACTCGGTGATGATCCCGGGGGTCAACGACAAACATCTGGTCGAGGTCAATCGCGCGGTGAAATCCCGTGGGGCATTCCTGCACAACATCATGCCTCTGATTTCGGCGCCCGAGCACGGCACGGTGTTCGGCCTGAACGGCCAGCGCGGCCCGTCGGCGCAGGAACTCAAGGCGCTGCAGGACAGACTGCGAAGGCGAGATGAACATGATGCGCCACTGCCGTCAATGCCGCGCGGACGCCGTCGGGTTGCTGGGCGAGGACCGCAGCGCCGAATTCACGACCGAAAAGATCATGGAGATGGAAGTCAACTACGACTCCGTCACACGCAAGGCGTATCAGGCCAGGGTGGAAACAGAGCGTGAGGCGAAGGTGACGGCGCGCCAGAACGAACTGGAAACGCTCGCCGGCGAGAGGAGCGACGTGAAGGTACTGATCGCGGTCGCAACCAAAGGCGGCGGCCGCATCAACGAACACTTCGGTCATGCGAAGGAGTTCCAGGTTTACGAACTGAGCACGGCGGGTGCGAAGTTCGTGGGGCACCGCAGGGTCGACCTCTATTGCCAGGGCGGGTTCGGCGATGAGGACAGCCTCGACACGGTAATCAAAGCGATCAATGATTGCCACGCAGTATTTGTCGCCAAGATCGGAGGGTGCCCGAAGGACACGCTGCGGCAGGCCGGCATCGAACCGGTGGACAAGTACGCCCTCGAATTCATCGAGCAGTCGGCGATTTCGTGGTTCCGGGGCTATCTCGACAAGATTGGGAGCGGCGAGATCAAGCACGTGGTGCGCGGCGACGCCGACATCCGGCAGGGCGCGTTCATCGCGGCGTAAAAGAGTCAGAAATCAGGAGCGCAATATATGGCATACAAGATTGTGTCGTCGCAATGTACATCCTGCTCGGCATGCGAGCCGGAATGTCCGAACGTGGCGATCTACCCGAAGAACGGAACGTTTGTAATCAACCCGAAGAAGTGTACCGAGTGCATCGGCCATTTCGACGAACCGCAGTGTGTGGCGGTTTGCCCGGTGGACCTGACATGCATTATCGATACCTCCGTGCCCCGCTATCAGGCGACGGCATAAACGACGGGATTAAGGAGAAACATGAATATCGCGATAACGCCGGCGGCGGAGAAGTTTATTCAGCGGATGATCCGGTTCGGAGGCGTCCCGGGCGGTGGCTTCCGGCTGCTGGTAACAACGGGGGGCTGCTCGGGACTGGCCGCGGAGTTCAGTGTCGAGAGCGCACCGCAACCGGGCGAGGCCGTGTTCACGCAGAACGGGCTGACGCTGTTTCTGCCCGCGGAAAGCCGTCTGCTGCTCGAAGGTGTGACGATCGATTTCGCGGATACACCGACGGAGTCGGGGCTGGTCTTCCGCGATCCGAAGAGCACTGGTTCCGCTTGTGGCAGCCATGCGAGCAAGCCTGTGGAACTGGTGAGCCTGTCGACATTCGGCACCAGGCAATAAGGCCGTGACGGCTGAAGGCGAACGGCTGGCCGACGCCTTGCTGGGCGCCGACCTTCCGGCCGAGGCTGCCCGGCATCTGGAATGCGCCGGGCTCGCGTATGCCGAAGACGCAGTCGCCGAGTGGCATCTTGGCGAAGCCGGCGCCCTGGCGCCCGATCATGCGGCGGTGTTGATTGCGCAGTACCGGTTTTATTTTACAAGGGGCGGTTGCTGGATGCTCTCGAGATCGCGCGGCTTTGCCTGGCCAAGGCGGCGCGGGAGAACGGATTCAAGGCGGACTGGCGGGATGTGAGCCGCGAGGACGGGCACTTCAGCGAATATGATGCGAGACTGACACGATTTTATCTGTTCACGCTCAAAGCGTACGCGTATCTGCAAATGAGACTGGGTGGTCTCGAAGAAGGCCGTGACGCCGTAATGAAATTAATGGAGCTCGATCCGAGCGACAAGATTGGGGCGAGAGTGCTTCTGGATGTACTGGAGGCAGTGGCCGATGCCGATGACTACTGAATTTCGGGCCGAAATCGAACAAGACGATATCAACGAGGCCCGCGACTGGCAGGGCAATGAAGTGCGCTGCGAATCCTGTCCGCACCGCGCTCTGCTGGCGAATTCGAAATGCCGCCAGCGTCTGGCGTGCGTCGCGGACCGCTATGCGCGGCGCATCGACCGCTTCTTCGACTGGAATCCCGAACTGGCGAACGCGTCGCTCGCGCATCCGTACTTTGAAGTGCGGGCGGTTGCGGCTAAATACGCCGATGTGGTGCAGCTTCCCGAGTTGCTGAACGATCCCGACGAGACCGTGCGATGGAGCGCGGCGCTGCGCCTGCCGCAACTGTATCTGCTGCGTCTGATCCACGACTCGCACCGGGAGGTAAGAATCCGCGTAGCCTCGAGGCTCGATGCGGCCGATCTGATTCTGATGATGAAAGACCCGGATTACTACGTTCGCCAGATGGTCGCGAAACGAGTTCCGGGCCATCTGCTGCGGCTGATGATTCACGATGAAGATCCTGAAGTCAGGCGCGTGGTGGCGAAGCGGATCGATCCTGTATGGCTGGCACCGCTCACCCAGGATCGCGATCCGGCGGTACGGCTGGAGGCGGTGGAACGATTGTCGCCGAGTCAGCTCATCGCATTCGATTGCGACCCCGACTGGCGCGTGCGTTACGAAGTCGCGCGGCGCATGCGTATCGACCTGGTGGGAGCGATGCTGCACGACTCCGATCCGATGGTGCGCGAGATGGCATCCACTCGTCTCAAGGAGACTGGAAAATGAATATCGCACGCGACAGCGAGATTGTCGAAATCAACGATCCGCCGGAATTCGATTACGGCGATAAAGTGCGGTCGAAGCGAAGCATCCGCAACGACGGCACGTTTCCGGGCAAGGAGATTGGCGAGATCCTGGTGAAGAAGGGCGATGAAGGCTATGTCGTCAGCATCGGGACGTTTCTGCAGCAGTATTACATTTACGGCGTTGACTTTCCGGTGCATGGCTATAGGGTCGGGATGAAGCGCAAGGAACTGGAAGCGGTAGCGGTTTCCATGGCGGAGGCCGTGTGACGGAGCTGGTCGTTCCCCGCTTTCAATGGGGCCAGCGCGTACAGGCATTGCTCGATCTGCACAACGATGGTTCGTACCCGGAATCTCCGCCGGAGGAGTTGCTGGTGCGAATGGGCGACACGGGAGAGATCGTGAACATCGGCACGCATACGGAGTCGAACACCGCGGTCTATATGGTGGAGTTCGGGGCTGACTCCGGCGTCACCCGGGTGGTGGGATGTCTCGAGCAGGAGATTGAATCGGTCTGAATCCATGCTTGCGCAACCGGGCGTCTTCGAACGCAAACAAATCGAGAGGGCCATCGGGAAGAGAAAACGCTACCGGTATGTGCGGCCGACCGTGCGCATTTCGGACGAAGGAATCGTAGTGGAAAGTCCTTGTTGTTCCCGGCGGATCGATCCCGCCGGCGGAGTGGTGGAGATTGCGTTGCTGCAACGTCTGCCTTCCGGAGGCTGGCGGCTCTACCGCAGAGATCACTCCAGTGCGCAATGGGAACTGCACAGCCTGTACGAGAAGCTGTCGGATCTGCTGGAGCCGTTGAAGGAAGATCCGGAACGCGTGTTCTGGCAATGAGGACAAAAGCATGAAAGTCATGATCCGAAGGAATTCGGCAGGTGTGTTGTCGGCGTACATCGCGAAGAAGGACCTCGAAGAGCCGATTGTCAACGTCGAGAAAGATCCAATGTGGGGCGGACGGGTAACGCTGGCGAACGGCTGGCAGCTGGAATTGCCTGCCATGGGTCCGGAGACGGCGCTGCCCATAACGGTGGAAGCGCGGCGTTTAAGCGAGTAAATCAATGGCCCTCAGCGAAGAGGTTCTGGCGAGGATCGAGGCGGCGCTTCGGCCGCAGGATGCGGATGCGGCGGGGCTGGCCGGGTTTCGCAGCGACTTCCCCGGCATCTCGCTCACGCGCTGCGATTTGTCGGATCTGGGCGTCGAAGAGCCATTCCGCGACTATCCGCGATTCAGCCTTTATCTGATCGACGCGCGCGATCATTGCTCGCATCTGACGGCGGATCCGGCGTGCGCGACGGGCGTGGTGATTGCCCGAAAGCCATGACCGAGACCTCCATCCTGCTTTCGGATCCCGATGTCTCGGCGGCGGAACTCGAAGCTGTCGCCGCGGTGCTGCAATCGGCGCAGATCTCGGGCGGCCCGGTGGTGGCGGAATTCGAGAAGGCCTTTGCGGACTACACGGGACGCAGGCACGCGGTGGCCGTTGCAAGCGGGACGCTCGGCATGCTGCTGGCGCTCAAAGCGTATGGCATCGGACCCGAAGACGAAGTGATTGTGTCGCCGCATTCGTGGCGCGAGACCGCGCACGCCATCACTCTGGCGGGCGCAACTGCAAGGTTCGCCGATATCGATTATTGGGCCGGCACACTGCTGCCGGATAAAGCCGCGGCGCGAGTTACGGAGAAGACACGCGCCATTGTTGCGTGCAATACGAACGGGCATCCCGCCCCGTGGCATGAGTTTCGGGAACTGGCGAACAGCCGCGGGCTGGTGCTGATCGAAGATTCGACAGAAGCCATCGGCTCGGTCTATCGGGGTGCCGTGGTGGGCAGCTTCGGCGACTGCGCCGTATTCGACTTCTCGCAGCCTGGCCCGCTGATCTGCGGGGAAGGCGGCATGGTAGTGACGGACAACGAGGAGATCGCGAGCGCTTTGAGGCGCCTCCGGTCGCGCCGGTCCGATGAACGCTCTTCCGTGGTAATCGGCGCGACTGCGCCTTACCAGGCGTCGATGAGCGATCTGGCGGCCGCCCTTGGCCTCGCGCAACTGCGGCGTCTCGACGGGATACTGGCAAGGCGCAAGCGTGCGGAACGCTGGTATTTCGAGTACGTGAAATCGTTCGAGGGAATCAAAGACCCGTATATCGCGCCGGATGTGGACGAGGTTCACTGGTTCCTCTATGTGGTGCACCTGGGAACGCGTTTTTCGCGGTCGAGCCGCGATGCGATCGTCGAGGATCTGCGGACCGAGCGGATTGAGGCCGCGGCCTGGAGCAGCCCCCTGCACCTGCAGCGCCGGTACTTCGATATGGGTTACCGCCGGGGCGATTATTTCGTGACGGAGAAGGTTGCCGACCGCGCGGTCGCCCTGCCGTTCCACGCTCACCTTACAGAGGATCAGATTGCTTTTATCGTGGGAACCATGAAGGACGCCTCGATCAACGTGGGCGCCGGTACCGCGATTTATTTATAAGTAACAGGAGAAACAAGATGCCAAATCTGACCATCATGCCATCGGGCAAGATCGTTGTGGCCGAATCGGGGGCGAGTCTGCTCGAAGCCCTCCTGAACGCCGGAGAAAAGATCACGCACAACTGCGACGGCAACGTCGAATGCGGAACCTGCCACGTGTTTGTGCACACGGGGCGCAAAAGTCTTTCGAAAATGCAGCGCTCCGAAAACGCCAAACTGGACAGCATCGTGGGCGTGAGTTCGAAGTCGCGCCTGGCGTGCCAGAGCATGATCGGAAGCGAAGATGTCACGGTTGAGCTGCTGGGCTTCGGCTCGGGGTTCTAGAAGGAGGAATCAATGGAAGAAAGTCCCGTAGTGATCCATGTGCGCTTTGCGCCGAACGGCACGGTGAGCGAGATAGGGGAGCGTCCTGCCGCGGAAGGTGCGCAGGAATGGTTTAATCGTCTGAGCAACCATACCCGTAACGGCTATCAGCCATTATCGGGAGGACGCGCGGTGTTCCGCGTGCCGCGGGCGGAGATCGATTTGCTCAAGGCCGCCGCGGGGACTGCATGACAGAGCGAGCGGCGGTGGACGAGATCCTCTCGGCGCTGGACAGCGGTTCTGTCGTGCCTTACCTCGGGCCGGGGATGTTGTCTCTGGCGGGCGAAAATTGCCCGCTGCCCGCCGCTCCGGAAGATCTGGTGGGGAAACTGACCGCGAAGGCGAGTGTGCCGCACAAGATCCGCAAGAACCTCACCGCCGCGGCGCAGTTCATCGAAAACTTCAAGCACCGCAGGACCGTGAAGACGGCTATGACCGACGCCTTCCGGTCGTCAGTTCCCCCCGCTGCATTACACCGGCTGCTGGCGGAAGTGCCGGACCTGCCGCTGGTCGTGCATGTCTGGTATGACGATCTGCCGCAGAAGGCTCTGGCGGCAAGGAAGAGCTGGGGCGTGGTTCAGGGGGTGAGCCAGGCCGAACATTTCGGCGAATGGGTGCGATACTACAGCCCCGATGGCACAGCGGTTCCGGTCGAAGAGTCGGATTGGGAGACGCTGCTCTATCAACCTCTCGGTTCGGTGGCGCCGGCGGAGAATTATCTGGTGTCGGACTCCGACTACGTTGAAGTACTGACTGAAATCGATATTCAGACGCCGATTCCAGCGGCGGTTCAGAAGCTGCGTACCGGCCGCAACTTTCTGTTCCTCGGCTGCCGCTTCGCCATGCAGCTCGACCGTTTGTTTGCGCGGCAGATTATGAAACGATCATCCGACAAGCACTGGGCCGTGCTTCCGGAAATGCCGACCAGGAACGAAGCGCGATTTCTTGCACAGCAGAATATCGAGCGGATAGATATGCCGTTAAGCGTGTTCGCGGATATGTTCGAAAGCAGCCGCAATCGCGGCGTTCTCGAACCCTCTGCTGTGTGCTCCTGACTCTGAAGCCCGGCGGGAAAATCATCCAATGCGAGGGAACGAATTAGTTTTGAAGGATCTCGGCGATACGCTGAAGGCCGAGCTTACAGCCATCAGCCAGTATTTCCTGCACGCGAAAATATGCGAAAACCGGGGGTACCTCAGGCTCGGAGCTTACTACCGCAAAGAGTCGATCGAGGAGATGGTTCACGCGGAGAAGCTCATGGATCGAATTCTTTTCCTCGAAGGAACCCCGAACATGACCGATATCGGGCCCATCAAGGTCGGTACAAATGTCAAGGCGCAATTCGAAAACGACCTCGCTCTGGAGTTGGAGGCCGTAAGACAACTCAACGCGGCAATCAAAGTCGCGACCGAGGCGGGCGACAGCGGATCTCGTGCGCTGTTTGAAGAAATCCTCGTCGCCGAAGAAGAACACGTCGATTATCTGGAGGGGCAACTGCATGCCATTGGTGAAATGGGCATGGCAACTTACCTCGGCAAACAGCTCCACGAAGGCGAAGGAAAAGCTTAACTTTTCGCGCGGATGAGGAGACGGAGGCATTCGATGGTGGATGCCATATCGAGCGCGGTGAAGCCGTCCAGACTTTGAAGTTTCGGGTTGGCTCCAGCCGCCAGGAGCCGCGCGGCAACGGCTTCCTTGCCCGCCGACGCCGCATACATCAGACACGTGGCGCCATTGTCGTTCTGGTTGTCGATATCGATTCCTTGCGCTGCCAGCAGGTCGATCGCCATCAGGCTGGAGCCCACACAGGCGAGCCATAAAGCGTTGTTACCATCCGCATTTCGCGCCTGGAGATCCGCGCCGGCATCAAGCAACTGCGCAACGATCTCCAGATTTCCCTGGTGGCTCGCTTTCATGAGCGGAGTGGTCCGGTTCGGGCCGGCTGAATTGATGCCGTCCGCCGGGAATCCTTCGGACGTAAGCCAGAGCGTGAGCGTAGCGGGTATCATGATTTCCTTTCGGGATAGGGGGGAAGCGTCGAAATCCGTTCGTCTGTCAGCGGACTGCCGACGGTGAAGTGATAGAGCGATGCGAACGCGCGGTCGCGAAGTCCGATGGCCTGATGCACGGAGTCGTCGAAATAGCAGCCGATTCCGGTGCCGCGTAGCCCGGCGGCCTCCGCTTCGAGGTAGAGGACGTGGCCGACTAATCCCGCCTCCCAGTGCAGTTGCCGGTACCGCCATGGTTCGGCATAGACGATCTTTTCGAACTCGCTCAGCATGCAAAATGAAAAGCTGCCGTCGGCGGCGATGGCCTGCCGGCAGCTCAGCGTTCTCGCAAGCTCGCGGCTGTCGCCCTTTTGCAGCAGAAAAAGCGGGATGTGCGGCGGTGTCGGTTCCGCACGCTGCCAGAGAAACTCCTCCCGCAGCGCGGACCTCAGTTCTTTTTCGGCTTCGGGCCGCCGCACCAGCGCATAGAGACCCGGGTCCAGGCCTTCCACGCGATGAACGAAGAGCAGCAGGTGGATGCGCGGCGCAAAACTCCACACGTCCCACGGCGCCGCGGGGCGCACCAGCAGCGAGTCCAGCAGATGATGGAAGACGTCGCTGTTCATTTTGAATGCTGGATCGAAACGCTGCGCGCTGCGCCGCCCGAGAATCACGTCGGCCGCGCGCCGCTGTGATTGCGCCGCCGGGGGCGGCAAAGGCGGCTGGTCCTCCTTCTCGAAAAGGCCCGCCTGAGGTTGTGTGACGGCGGCGACGCGGTCGATCACAGGCCAGCGGTACATCGGATGCTGATCGATGATATTGGCTCTGCCCATCCAGGTGCCGTGCCCTGAGACCGGCGCCGCCGGCAGTCCCGTTCGGCCCGGCCGGGAGATCACCTCGAGCAGGACCTCCGCGTCCTCCTTCTCGACGCCGCGGAAGTCTTCGTCGCGGTCCAGGCCCAATAATCCGGCAAGACCGTCGCGAGGACCAGGCTGCACCACTGCCAGGGACCATCCTAAAGCGGCCGCCGCGTAGCGCAGGGCGCCAATCGCATGACCGGTATCAAGCTGACAATAGCGGAACGCGCGTTCGCCGTATTTCCAGGCTTCCCGCCAGTGAATGGACGAAAGTCCGATCCACAGGCGGCCGGCGGCGCTGTGCGCATACTGGATGGCGCATCGATGTTCAATTACATGATCGAGGCTCACATAGTGGTGGAGGCCATTCGGAATGCCAGGAATTCGGTAACACAGAACATAAGCTTCGGTCGGATGCAGGTTACCGCTCGAAGGGTTGGCGCGAAGAGACCAGCGGTCGGGCCCGGATTCCTTCCATGCCGTGAGCGCCAGGGATAACTCGAGAAATGTCCCCACCCATTCGATCGCGAGAGGCCGCGGTTGCACCGGACTGTGTTGCTGAATCTGTCCGAAAGGTGTTCTCAGGGTCCCGGCACGCAGGGGAAGCGACAGACGCGGGCTGCCGGAGAATTCGCGAAATGGATTCGGCTGTTCCGTCCAGTCGAGCGTTTCCGGACCGGCGGCGTAATTCGACAGTCGGTGAGCGGTGCGCGAATGGTACTCGAAGACCGACTCCTCCGGCGTCACCTATGAGAGAACCCGGAAGGGATTGAATCCCGCGCTGCGTCCGAGCACCGTATCCACCTTCAGCCGCACCGTTTCCACGGTGAGCGGCTTGACGATCATGCCGGCGGCGCCGAACTGAAGGCATTTGCGCGCGTCCTCGGCGGAATCCACAACCAGCAACACTTTTGCCCCGGGAATATTCCGCGCGATCTCGTCGAGCGCGCGTGCTCCATCGCTGTAGACAATTCCCTGACCCAGCAACACCAGATCCACTTTGCGCCCGTCGCATTTGACAATTGCTTCCGAAACGCTCGCGAGTTCGTGGGTCTCGTTCTCGTCATGAAGCATGAACTGGAGGACGGCGCGCGTTATTTCGTCATCGTCGACAACGAACACGCGTTTGTTCTCCACAGACCGTGAAATCTCGACACCTATCTGCATGATCGAAACGGCTGCATGTTTCAGTCCACTTGTAAGTGAAGAAGCTTCAACGCCGGCGCTTGTTCCCTTTGCTACAGGGCCAAGCTGGTTGTAGGGTTTGAAACAAGCATCGTGGAAGCGTTGTAATTCGCGCTTATTGCCGCAGTATCAGGCAGTTCCAGCCACTTCAGTCGATGGCACGGGGATTGCATACTGAGCAGCGTTCAAACGAAAGTGGTCGGGTGAACGAACGAAAAACGCGGGCAGGTGTCCGCGGGGCCCAGAGCACACCTCAAAACAGGAGACAACATGGCAGCATTACGGCAGATCGCCTTTTACGGCAAGGGCGGCATCGGTAAGTCTACAACTTCGCAGAACACCCTCGCGGCGCTTGCCGAAATGGGTCAGAAAATTCTAATCGTCGGCTGCGATCCCAAAGCCGACTCAACCCGTCTCATTCTCCACGCAAAAGCGCAGGACACTATTCTGAGCCTCGCGGCGCAGATGGGAAGCGTGGAAGACCTCGAGATCGAAGACGTCATGAAGACCGGATACAGAAACATCCGGTGCGTCGAATCCGGCGGTCCGGAACCCGGCGTCGGCTGCGCGGGGCGAGGCGTCATCACGTCGATCAACTTCCTCGAAGAGAACGGCGCTTACGAAGACATCGACTATGTATCCTACGACGTGCTCGGCGACGTGGTCTGCGGCGGTTTCGCCATGCCCATTCGCGAGAACAAGGCGCAGGAAATCTACATCGTCATGTCCGGCGAAATGATGGCCATGTACGCGGCGAACAATATCTCGAAAGGCATTCTGAAGTATGCCAATTCGGGCGGTGTCCGCCTGGGCGCGCTGGTCTGCAACGAACGGCAGACCGATAAGGAACTGGAGCTCGCGGAAGCGCTGGCGAAGAAGCTGGGCACGAAGCTGATTTACTTCGTCCCGCGGGACAACGTCGTTCAGCACGCCGAACTCCGCCGTATGACGGTTATCGAATACGCGCCGGAATCGAAACAGGCCGAACACTACCGTGAGCTCGCCCGCAGAATTCACGCGAACGCCGGCAAGGGAATCATCCCGACGCCGATTACCATGGATGAGCTCGAAGAGATGCTCATGGAGCACGGCATCATGAAGCCGGTGAATGAAGCCATCATCGGCAAGACCGCAGCGGAACTGGCTGCCGACGAAGCCGCGGCCGCCATGGCTGCCGCCTAGGCGAAAACCGATACGCTCCGGCCCTCGCGAGGGGGCCGGAGAAACACAACCGTCTTCAGAAAAAGGAAAACCCATGAGCCTCACCATTACGGAAAGCGTCGAAGAGATCAAAGCCAGGAACAAAGAGCTCATCAAGGAAGTTCTGGAAGTTTATCCGGAATCGACCGCGAAAAAGCGCGCGAAACATCTGGGCACCTTTGAAGAGGGCAAGCCGGACTGCGGCGTGAAGTCGAACGTCAAGTCGATTCCCGGCGTGATGACGATCCGTGGTTGCGCCTACGCGGGTTCCAAAGGCGTGGTGTGGGGTCCTATAAAGGACATGATTCACATCAGCCACGGTCCGGTGGGCTGCGGCCAGTACTCGTGGGCGGCGCGGCGCAACTATTACATCGGAACGACCGGTGTCGACACGTTCGTCACCATGCAATTTACGTCCGACTTTCAGGAGAAGGACATTGTCTTCGGCGGCGATAAGAAGCTGGCCAAAATCATGGATGAGATTCAGGATCTGTTTCCTCTGAACAAAGGCATCACTGTCCAGTCGGAATGCCCGATCGGCCTGATCGGCGACGACATCGAAGCCGTATCCAAGGCTAAATCCAAAGAGTACGGCGGCAAGACGATCGTGCCGGTTCGCTGCGAAGGTTTTCGCGGCGTTTCCCAGTCGCTCGGACACCATATCGCGAACGATACGATACGCGACTGGGTATTCGACAAGCTGACCGGAAAGCCCGTGCGATTCGAGAGTACGCCTTATGACGTCGCCATCATCGGCGATTACAACATCGGCGGCGACGCGTGGTCTTCCCGCATCCTGTTGGAAGAGATGGGGCTGCGCGTGATCGCGCAGTGGTCGGGCGACGGCAGCATCGCCGAGCTCGAAGCCACTCCCAAGGCGAAGCTCAATGTGCTGCACTGCTATCGCTCGATGAATTATATTTCACGCCACATGGAAGAGAAGTTCGGCATTCCGTGGGTCGAGTACAACTTCTTCGGCCCCAGCAAGATTGCGGAATCGCTCCGAAAGATCGCCAGCCACTTCGACGACAAGATCAAAGCCGGCGCGGAGCGGGTGATCGCGAAGTATCAGGCCCTGATGGATGCCGTGATTGCAAAATACCGGCCGCGTCTGGAGGGCAAGAAGGTGATGCTGTTCGTGGGAGGCCTGCGCCCCCGCCACGTCATCGGCGCCTATGAGGATCTCGGCATGGAAGTGGTCGGCACGGGCTACGAGTTCGGCCACAACGACGACTATCAGCGCACCACGCACTATGTCAAAGACGGCACTCTCATCTACGACGATGTGACCGGCTATGAATTCGAAAAGTTCGTCGAAAAGGTTCAGCCGGACCTCGTGGGTTCGGGTATCAAAGAAAAATACGTGTTCCAGAAGATGGGCGTGCCCTTCCGGCAGATGCACTCCTGGGACTACTCGGGTCCGTACCACGGCTATGACGGCTTCGCCATCTTTGCCCGGGATATGGACATGGCCATCAACGCCCCTGTATGGAAGCTGGCCAAAACACCCTGGAAACAGAATACCGTCCAGGCAGCTTGAGACACGCAGTTCGCACAGGAGCCTTTCATGAGCCAAAACGCCGAAAACGTACTCGATCACTTCGACCTGTTCCGCGGCCCGGAATACAAGGAGATGTTCGAGAACAAGCGGAAGAATTTCGAGAATCCCGTCGAAGACTCGGAACTGGAACGCGTCCGGGAGTGGACCAAAACTCCGGAGTATCGCGAAAAGAACTTCGCGCGTGAAGCTTTGACGGTGAATCCGGCCAAGGCCTGCCAGCCTCTCGGAGCGGTATTCGCGGCCGTTGGCTTCGAAAGTACGATTCCTTTTGTACATGGCTCGCAAGGCTGCGTCGCATACTATCGCAGCCATTTCTCGCGCCACTTCAAAGAGCCCAGCTCCTGTGTGTCTTCTTCCATGACGGAAGATGCGGCGGTGTTCGGCGGCCTGAAGAACATGGTGGAAGGGCTCGCCAATACTTACAACATGTACAAGCCGAAGATGATTTCCGTCTCGACCACGTGCATGGCGGAGGTGATCGGCGACGATTTGAACTCCTTTATCAAGGGCGCAAAGGAGAAGGGGTCGGTGCCGCAGGATTTCGACGTCCCGTTTGCCCATACCCCGGCCTTCGTCGGCAGCCACATCACCGGCTACGACAACGTGTTGAAGGGCGTTTTCGAGCACTTCTGGGATGGCAAGGCGGGGACAGTGCCGGCGCTCGTGCGCGTGCCCAACGGGAAGCTGAATTTCATCGGCGGCTTCGACGGCTATACGGTCGGGAATCTGCGCGAAGTGAAGCGCGTTCTGACTCTGATGGGCGTGGACTTTACGATCCTCGCCGACAACAGCGACGTGTGGGATACGCCGAGCGACGGCGAGTTCCGCATGTATGACGGCGGAACCACTCTGGAAGACGCCGCCAACGCGGTCCATGCCCACGCGACCGTTTCCATGCAGGAATTCTGCACCGAGAAGACGCTCGCGTACATTCGGGGCAAAGGCCACGAAGTCCGGGCCTTCAATCATCCGATCGGCGTCGCCGCCACGGACCACTTCCTGCAGGAGATTTCGCGCATCACGGGTAAGGCGATCCCCGACGAACTGGCGAAGGAAAGAGGCCGGCTGGTGGACGCGATTGCCGATTCGAACGCGCACATCCACGGTAAGAAGTTCGCCATCTACGGGGATCCCGACCTTTGCCTGGGTCTGGCCGGATTCCTGATGGAACTCGGAGCCGAGCCCGTGCACATCCTTTCCACCAACGGCGGCAAGGTCTGGGAAGAACGGACCAAAGCGCTCCTCGACAGTTCGCCTTTCGGGAAAAACTGCCACGTCTATCCCGGCAAGGATCTGTGGCACATGCGCTCCCTTCTGTTCACGGAACCGGTCGACTTCATCATCGGCAACACCTATGGAAAGTACCTGGAGCGCGACACCGGCACTCCGCTGATCCGCATCGGATTTCCGATCTTCGACCGGCATCATCATCATCGCTATCCGCTGTGGGGCTATCAGGGCGGGCTCAACGTTCTGGTATGGCTGCTCGATAAGATCTTCGACGAGATCGATAAAAACAGCATTGTGCCGGCGAAGACGGACTATAGTTTCGACATCATTCGCTGAGCGCGCTTTCCCGAAACCGGCCCCGTTCGCCGTCAGACTGCTTGCTTTTTGAGGAAGAAAGGACCTGACGACATGGATAGTCTTACTGCATTCGGCCTGTTTGCCGTTTCCACGATGCTGATTTCGTATGCCCTGGAGAAGTACAGCACCTGGTGGATTCTGGTGTTCGCTTTCTCCTGCGTCATGGGTTCTACCTATGGCTTCCTGCAGGGCGCCTGGCCGTTTGGAGCCGTGGAAGGCATCTGGTCGATCGTGGCCTTCCGGCGCTGGCTGGCGGTGCGGAGCGAAGGCTCCGCTGCCTCCGCCGCGAATACAGCCGTAGAGGCGTGAAATGAGCTCCCTTTCGAGCAAGATCCAGGAAGTGTTCAACGAGCCGGGCTGCGAGAAAAATCAGGGCAAGTCGGACAAGGAACGAAAGAAAGGCTGTACCAAACAACTTGCGCCTGGCGCAGCGGCCGGCGGCTGCGCGTTCGACGGCGCGAAGATTGCCCTGCAGCCGATCACCGATGTCGCTCACCTGGTGCACGGGCCTATTGCCTGCGAAGGAAACTCGTGGGACAACCGCGGCGCCAAATCTTCCGGGTCCAGGCTTTATCGGACCGGGTTCACCACCGATATGAACGAAACCGATGTCGTCTTCGGCGGTGAGAAGCGGCTCTATAAAGCAATCAGGGAAATCATTCAGAAATACGATCCACCGGCTGTGTTCGTTTACCAGACGTGCGTGCCGGCGATGATCGGCGACGATATCAACGCGGTATGCAAAGCCGCCGGCCAGAAGTTCGGCAAGCCGGTGGTGCCCGTGATGTCGCCTGGCTTCGTCGGCCCCAAGAATCTGGGCAACAAGCTTGCGGGCGAAGCCATTCTCGACCACGTGATCGGTACCGAGGAACCCGAGTACACGACGCCTTACGACATCAACATCATCGGCGAATACAACCTGTCCGGCGAGTTGTGGCAGGTGAAGCCGTTGCTCGACGAGATCTAGACTAGCTGGCCGGTGGTGCGGTGGCCGCGTGCATTGCTCAATAGATAGTGTTGACGTGGAATTGGAAAGCATGGAAGCGAACCGCGAGTAGCTCGACGATATGCGACGGAAAGCCGCTTCCCGCCTGGGCGTTCCGCCCTTCAATTGGAAGGTCGCGTCGGCCCGCCGTGTCGGTCCGCGGACAATAGCATGAGACAGCCCCCGGAACCGTCTTTTGTTTCTATAGGTTCGCCGTGGCACGCGACATGCTGAAACCAGTCTGCAAATCGCCGAGAACGAACATGAAAATACTGATGGTGCTAACGTCGCATGATCAACTGGGCAACACGGGCCTCCCGACGGGCTTCTGGCTTGAGGAATTCGCGGCCCCCTATTACGTATTCCGGGACGCCGGCGTTGAGCTTTACGCTGGCCTCTCCGAAAGGCGGGCAGCCTCCTCTCTCGATCCGAAAAGCGATCTGCCCGAAAATCAAACGCCGGAGCAATGCATC
>CAWBIS010000127.1:0-13754 GCA_963788485.1 Terriglobia bacterium | reverse complement strand
TCTCTCCAATTCAAGGGGAATAAAATTGTGAACCGATTCGTCTCACGGCTTCGAGGCGGAAGGGAACGTTCGCCGCAAACCCTCCTTCACCCCGACCGCCGGCTTCCATCCCAGCAGCGTTTCCGCCGCGGTCACGTCGAAAGGAGAAAGTGGCTTCAGCGACCGAATCTTATAGCGTGAAAGCGGCGGACTGCGTTTCAACGCCTTGCCCAACAGCTCGAAACCGGCGCCCGCAGCGATCAACAGCGCCGTGGGTACCTTCCAGATCCTGGTCCGGCCCAGCGCCGTACGCTGCCGTTCGAGATATTCGTTCTGCGTGATCGGCGCCGGGTCCACGATGTTCACAACGTGACCGACGGCCTTATCCGACCCGGCTGCCAGCAGCAGAGCGTCGACCACGTCGTCGCGATAAACCAGCGGCAACCGGAGCTTGCCGGACCCGGCCACAATCCACACGCCCGCGATGTTGATCACACCGTTCGGCGTCACCTTTTCCGCGCCGGGGCCGAAGATCTGGCCCGGACGAATCACCACCGCCGGAAGCCCGCGATTGGCCATCGCATCGCGCACCATGTTCTCAGCTTCCAGCTTGGTGCGTGTGTATGTTCCGCGGTTCATCGGCTGCGGTTCGAGAGGCGAATCCTCGGTGACCGGCTTGCCGTCTTCGTGCCCGGCGTGGTCCATCACGCTCATCGAGCTTACATAAACCAGGCGCTTCACTCCGTGGGACAACGACGAATCAATTACATTGCGCGTGCCCCAGATCGTCGCCTGTTCGAACTCCGCGTTGCCGCCCTTCATCCCGGCCCCCACGTGATAAACCAGCTCGACGCCGCTGACGGCTTTATCCACTACATCGGGTTGTCCGAGACTTCCTTGCACGATCGAAACCGGCCCACCCGCAGTATTCGGATCCGCGGGACTCCCTGACGCCGGCGGACGCCGGAGCAGCAAGCGCACCGGCTCTCCTTTTTCCCGGAGGCGGCGCACCAGTTCGCCGCCGAGGAATCCGCCGCCGCCGGTGACCAGAATGCCGGCAGGCTCAACCGGCCGCGCGGCTTCTTCTTTCCTGCGCGCTTCGACTTCCCGATCCGCCGGTTCGACGGCCTCGCAGACCAGCGCCATCATGCGCCGCCCTTCTTCCGGACTGACCGGCGCCGGCCGCCCGGCCGCGAGCGCGTGATAAAAATCCTGCACGCCTTTGTAAATCCCCGGAGAAGGCTTCAGCGATCCCTTCGCGAACCGCACCATGTTCCAGGGAACATCCCACAATTGCCGCGCAGCATTGGCCGCACCATTAATCACGAACCCGATCTGCTTCGGTCCGGGCAGTGTCTTGCTCAAACGGCAGGTCTGCAGAAAGCAATCGACATGTATGTTCGCGCGCGTGCCTTGTATCCACAGTTCGTTCTGCAGCGGCTGGCTGTTCCAGGACAGAAACATGTAGCCCGTGCCGCTCTCCGCCCAGGCCAGCGCGCGCCATTCGTCGAGCGCCAGCAGAGGGTTTCGTCCCGACCCCGCCCACTTGACGGATAGCTTGTGGACAGGGCCGAGGAACATCTCCAGCAGATACAGCCCATGCACGCCCAGATCGCGAAACGGATAGGAACCCTGGCTGTACGGCGCGGGCAGAGGACCGCCGGCATAAGGCGGATAATCCGAACTGCGGATGAAATGCACGGCGAGAATATCGCCGCAAACACCGGAGCGCACCAGATCGGCCGCTTCGAGCACCACCGGATCGAATCGGGCAGAATGATTCACCGAAAGAACGCGGCCCTTTTGCTCCGCCCGCGCAATCATTGCGTCGCATTCGGCCACCGTGTCGGCCATTGGCTTTTCCACGAACACGTGGCAACCCATGTCGAGCGCCTGTAGAGTCAGTTCGCAATGCGACGCCGGCGGTGTCAGGACATGAACCACGTCCGGATACGCGGATTGCATCTCGTCGAGGTTCCTGAAGACGCCCTGAACCCCATATTTCGCGGCCACATCACGGGCGCGCTTTTCATCCGTGTCGCAAACGCCGACAATCTCCACAAAGGGCAGATCCCGCAAAGCGCGCAGATGATGATTGGCGACGTAGCCGGCTCCGACTACACCCACTCGAAATTTACGATTCATGAATTGGACTCTCTCAGATTCAGCTTTGCCGCGCGGGCCGCATAACCAAGCCATTTGGCCACGGGCGTGCACCCGACCAGCGCCAGAGGGAAGAAAGGAACGCGCCAGTCGCCCGGCGAAACGAATTCGCGCACCAGACGCCTCGCCTCGCGGTAGAAGCCGAAGTAGCCATAGACGCTCGCCGTCTTGCAGGCGCGCGCCGCCAGAAACCGGCGCAGCAACGGGACGAGCTCCGGCGGACACGATTCCACGATCTCTCCGCCATCCAGCAGAAATGGTTCGATCGGCCGCGCGCCTTTCACGTTCATCGCAAGCTCCGACGCGTCGCAATAGCGTTCCACCAGCGCTCTCCCATCGAACGCCACGTCATGGCGCAGCAAAACCTTCAGCCACAGGTACGCATCCTCGGCATAGAGACAACGGGTCTTCGCATAGAAGCCGTCCTGGCTCTCGAAGACGCTCCTGCGAATGACGACGGACGACGGCAGCATATTGGATACGATCCCCAGCAGAACCGGCAAAGGGGTGCGCCGCGTGACGCGATAACGCCCTTCCGGAATTCCGATTTTTTGCCAGCGCCGGATCGTCGAAAGCTGCGCGGGAAACTCCATCATCGCCCACGTGACGCACGCGACGCCTTCTCCGTAATCGTCGAGGATGCGCACGCTCTCGGCCAGGTACGCGGGATCCCAGGCATCGTCGGCATCCAGCATGGCGATGAGTTCGCCCCTGGCTTCGCGCACTCCGCGGTTTCGCGCCGCGCCCGGCCCCGCATTGGCCTGCCGAATCAGCCGGATCCCGGAGCGGTTCTCAACTTTTCTCGCGCCGTCGTCGGTCGAGCCATCGTCAACCACAATCACTTCGAAATCGCCAAAGCTCTGCCGTTCGATGGAATCGAGACAACGATCGATCCATGCGGACTTGTTGTACAGCGGGACAACGACCGAGACTCGGACGCTCATCGCGGCTCAAGCTGCCCGATCCGCGGCTCGGCCAGAACCTGTTCGTAGATCTCGACCAGCGATTGCCGGTAAGCGTCGGGAGAGTATTTTTCTTCGGCGAGAATTCTGCCATTACCCGCCAGCCGTGCGCGCAGGTCTCCATCCGCCAGCATGCGCTCGATGGCACCCGCCAATGCTTCGGGATTCCTGGATTCCACAAGCAAGGCCGTTTCTTCGTCGGTTGCAATTTCGGGCACACCGCCCACGCGCGTCGCCACCACGGGAACGCCGGCCGCCATCGATTCGAGCAGCACATTCGGCGAGCCTTCCGAATGCGACGGCATCACGACCGCGGTCGCGATGCCGTAATAGGGGCGCATGTCGTGCTGCAAACCGGCCATCGTTACGCAGCCTTCGAGCCCCATCCTGGCCCGCGCCGCTTCGAGCCTTGCCTGCTCCGGTCCGTCGCCCACCAGCACCGCGTGGAAGGGCAAAGTGCACTTCCGCCGCAGAATATCCAGAGCGGCCAGAAAATCGGCATGGCCTTTCTCATGCGATAGCCGCCCCACAACGAGCAGAATCGGCATACTCGCCGGCAGACCAGCGCGCAGTGCTTCGATCGCCGCCGGCGCCGCCGGGCAAAACGGCTTCACGGAATTGTGACGCACGATGATTCGATTCGCGGCCACGCCCTTTCGCCGCACGTCCCGCGCGAACGCGCCGCACACCGTAACCACGCGATCCGCCGCCCGCAGCGACCACCGGTCAAGCTGGTTGTAGCAGCGCATTTTGAAATCCGTGGTCGTGTGTCCGTGATGAAACGCCAGCCACCGGCGCGTTCGCCACAGGCCCGAAAGGCGCATCAGAAAATGCGATTTCACGTTGTGCGTTTGCACGATGTCCGGATTCCGCTCGGCGATGATGTCCCGGATCCGCTTCAGCACGGAAGTGTCGAATCGGCCCTGTTCGGTAACCAGATCGAGCGTCACCCCCGCTTCGCGCGCGGCTGTCACGAATTTGTTTTTCTCCCCCGCACCCGCGCCTCTCTCATATGTCACCAGAGAAAGATTAACCTGCCGAATTCCCTCTTTTTGAATTCTCCCGCGCTGCGCAAATTCGAGAAGATTCTTCGCTTGTCCGGTTACAAACCACGCTTCTACAATTGAAACAATGCGAATTGGCTGCGCCAAAGACCAGTATGCCAGCAGTCTGATGCTATCGATGGTCAACCCCCGGTGCCATTTGTGCTGAATTCGGTTTTGCGATGGACCTGCATGCTGGCTGCGGTTCTGGCCCTCTGGCTCTCCCACAATCAGATCGGCGCGCCCTACATCACCAACGATGGATACCAGTACCTCGATGCCGCATCCAACGTCGCTTCCGGCCAATGTTTTTGCACTCGCGTGGCGCTGTTCGACGAACAAATTGCATTCGGACGAATGCCGATTCCCTTTACTCATTTCGCTCCAGGTTATCCGCTGCTGATCGCCGCCGTTTCGCGCCTGGGAATTCCCGCCGCCACTGCGGGTTACCTGCTCTCCGCGCTCGGCTATCTCGCCGTGTTGTGGCTGCTCTGGGATCTCGCGCTCCATTTGGGCGCGAGTGCCTGGGTAGTCGCCCTCTTCAGCCTGCTTTGGATCGCTCACGCCACCGCGCTCTACTACGCGGCTATGGTCGGAACCGAGTCGCTCTTTGCCGCGGCGCTGCTGGCAATGACGGCGATGATCGTGCGGGATGTCCGAGCCGGCGGTTCCAACCTGGCGCTGGCTGCCGGCATCGGCGCGGTCGCCGGTTTGTCTTACTGGATTCGCTATCCCGGATTATTTCTGTTGGCCGTCGCCGTGGTTTACCTGATCGCCCGAGCCTGGAGAATCCCACGAGGCCGCCGCGGCGCCGTTCTCGGCCTGGTAGCCTCGGTCATTCTCACCGGCGCCGTTCAGATCCGCAACTTCATCTACACCGGTTCATGGCGCGGTGGCTTCAACAGTGCCGGCCGGCAGCGACCTTTGACCGCTCTTAAGGAATCGATTCGCGCCCTCATTCATCTTCTGACAGGCGACAGAGCGCCTTCGCGACTGGATGTCTGGAGCGTGCTTCTGGTCCTTTCCTGCGCGGCGTTATTGTTTATGTCCGTTCGCGCCCGGCGCAATCGCTACATAGACAGGAACAGCCTGGAAGAACCGATTGCCTGGACCCTCTTCGTCGGTCTGGCTTACGTCGGCGGTATATTCGCGGCCACCCTTACCACCATCGCCGGCGACTTCCCCCGCTACTACTTTCCCGTGTATCCGCTGTTTCTGGCTTTGATGGCCGTCGCGTGTTCCCGGCTTGCCATTGGCGTCCGCTCTCTCGCGGTCATTCTGTTTGTCGTCTCCGCGCTCGCGGTCGAAGGCCGCAGTCTGTTCGTTCCCGTCCCCCGCCCGGACTGGATTCTCACCCGCGCCATGCTCCAGGAGGACGTGCGGCCCGGCGTTCCTTTGCTTCAGTGGATGGAGCGGCGGGTAAACCCGAATGAAGTGGTGGTCGCCGTGGAAGGGCAAGCCGTGCACTACATTCTCCATCGACCGGTCGTCGCCGCGATCGAGCCGGAGTTCAGTTCGAGAAGCGAGGAGGCCGCGGGTTACAGAGAACTGATGCGGCATTACGGTTCGCGATACATTGTGGTCTTTCCCAACGCGCCCGCGGAACGCGTGCCGGAGCAGGACGCAAGCATGTTCCTGCGCGACCTCGCCGCCGGAGCTTCTCCGCCGTGGCTAAGCCTTGCAGCACGCACTGCTGACGCGGCCGTTTATGAATGCGCGGATTGCGCATCTCCCCAATGAGCGCGCTCAAAAACCTCGCCCGCGCCGGCCTGCACAAAGCGGGCGGCCTTCACATGGTTCGAAGATTGCACCGAGGCTTCAGAATTCTCACCTACCATCGCTTCCGCCGCGAAGACGTGGACCTTCTGGAGCGTCAGTGCCGGTATCTCCGCCGTCATTACCTGCCGGTATCGCTGGGCCAGATAGCTTGCGCCTTCCGTGATGGAAATCCTCTCGCCCTGAACGCGGTCGCAGTCACGGTCGACGACGGTTACCGCGATTTCCTTGACCACGCCGCGCCAGTTCTTAAAACGTACAAAATCCCCGCGACCATCTTCCTGGTGGCCTCATTCATCGATCGCGAGCAGTGGTTGTGGTGGGACCTCCTCGCCTACTCTCTCGCGCGAACCACTCGAACGAACCTCGAAACCACCCCTGGCAACACCCCGTTGATACCCGGGACCGAAAATGCCGCCGCGTTCAATCTCTGCGTCGAGCAACTGAAAGGCTTGCCGAATCGAATGCGCATCGCGGCTCTCGCAGATATTCTGAAACAACTCGACGTTCCCCTCCCAGCGGAAATTCCCGCGGAGATGGCGCCTCTGACATGGGAGGAAATCCGCGCGCTGCGAAAGCAGGACATCGAATTCGGCGGCCACACAGTCACGCACCCGATCCTTTCCCGCGTTGAAACCTCTGATGAGCTGGCGCATGAAGTCTCTTCCTGCAAGCTCCGGATCGAGCGCGCACTGGGCGAACCGGTCCTGCATTTCTCCTACCCCAACGGACTCGCGCGGGACTGGAATGAAGCGGTGGTTCGCGCCGTCGAAACGGCCGGATATGCCACCGCGGTAACCACCGTTCACGGGATAAATCGCCCAAACGATTCCCCGTTTCTGTTGAAACGCATCGCCGTGGATCCCGATCTGCCCTTCGAATATTTCACCGAGTTGCTGGCGGGTCTTCACGCCGACGCCAATCGGGATGCGTGATACGCTGAAGTAACTCCTGGCCGTTTCGCGTTCAATATGAAATTGCTCGAAGCGCTCGAGATCCTGCGCCAACCGCCTCCCGCTGGTGATTCCAGCGCCATTTTCCGGGTATTCCTTGCTACAGGTTTTACCCCGCTCGACTTACAAACGTTTCTCGCAGCCCATTTGCGTCAGCGTCTCGCAGGCCGTCCCGTCGAAGTGGCGACCGGACTCTATGGAGACCTCGCGGGCAGCCTCGAACGGCTGGATTCGAGCGCGTTCGAGCGAGTCTTCGTCGCCCTCGAATGGCCCGATCTGGACCCCGGACTTGGCTGGCGTTCGGCGGGCAGCTGGAATCCGGAGGATCTGCCCGGCATGGTTCGCAACGTCGAGACTGCGCTCGATCGTCTGGCCGCGATTCTCGAACCCATGAACCTTGCGGTCGTGAGTCTGCCAACGCTCGCGCCTTCGCCCGTGTTCACCGATTCACCCGAGTCCGCCGGGAAGATGTATTGGGCCCTTATGTCCGCTTTAAGCGGATTTGCGGAACGAGTTTCGGGCGGCCGAGCCATTGTCGTTCATCCCGATGCTCTCGCCGCGCGCAGCCCCGTGTCCGAGCGGTTCGATATTCGCTCCGATCTTGCCGCCGGCTTCCCGTACAAACGCACTCACGCCGACGCTCTCGCCTGCTCCTTCTGTGCCGCCGCATTGCCGGATACGCCCCGAAAGGGCCTGATCGTCGATCTCGACGACACGCTCTGGCTGGGCCTTGTCGGAGAAGACGGAGTCCAGGGCATCGCCTGGGATCTCGATCACAAAGCGCAAATCCACGGACTTTTCCAGAAGATCGTTGCCGGCCTCGCGGCATCCGGAGTGTTGACCGCCGTGGCATCGAAGAACGATCCGGATCTGGTCCGGCAGGCTCTTGCCCGCAAAGACATTCTGATCCCGCCCGATACTTTTTTCCCCATCGAGGTTCACTGGCAGCCCAAGTCCGAATCGGTTCGACGAATTCTGGAAGCCTGGAATATCGCCGCCGATTCCGTCATCTTCATCGACGACAACGAAATGGAACTGGCCGAAGTCGCTCAGGCCCATCCGGGCATCGAGACACTGCGTTTTCCCAAAGAAGACCCCGCCGCCGCGGCCGATCTCTTCGCTCTTCTGCGCCGCCGTTTCGGCAGGCGCACCATTTCCGCCGAAGACCGGCTGCGCGCCGAAAGCCTGAAGTCCGCCGGGATGCCCCGGGACGGCCGGAATGCGGGCGAAGACTTTCTCGCCGGAGCCGAAGCTGTCATTACCTTCGACCCGGCGAATCCTCCCGAGGACGATCGTCCCCTCGAACTGGTCAACAAGACCAATCAGTTTAATCTCAATGGCGTCCGGTATTCGCCCGGAGAGTGGTCCACTCATCTGCGCACCCCTGGGGCTTTCCTGCTGACGGTGAGCTATCGCGACCGGTTCGGGGCGCTCGGACGCATCGCCGTTCTTTCCGGCATCGAGCGTTCCGGCGACGTTGAACTCCATATCTGGGTGATGAGTTGCCGCGCTTTTTCCCGCCGCATCGAGCACAAATGTCTTGAATATATTTTCGAAACGTTGGGCGCCCGATCGATTCTTCTGGATTTTCGCGAGACCGAAAGAAACGGCCCGCTGCGCGAGTTCCTTTCTTCACTGACCGGCCTCACCCCTGAAGCCCTGCTTCGCGTCACCCCTGAAGCCCCGCTTCGCCTCACAAAAGAACAATTCGTCGCGGCCTGCCCCGCGCTGCATCACCGCGCGGAGATCCTTTCTCATGTCTAAACCTATCTCTTCTCATGTCTGAACCCATCTCCGATCGCATGCCCGACGTGGAAACTCGCCTCACCCGCTGCTTCCAGGCCGTCTTTCCCACCGTCGATCGCAGTGCGCTTCCCGCTCTTCAGCGGGATCGGACGACGGCATGGGATTCGATGGCCTCCGTTACCCTGGTGCGTGTGATCGAAGAGGAATTCGGCATACCCATAGACCTGTTCGATATCGAGGATCTGAAGAGTTTCGAGGACCTGCGCCACTACATCGCGCGGAATAGTCCTTGAGGCCCGTCTTCCGCGCCACCACATCCGCCGATGCGCAAAACCTGGCGGACTTTCTGCGGCGCAATTTGAATCCCCGTCCCGATCACCCGCTCTTTACCCCATCCGCCTTGCAATGGAAATACTGGCAGGCGAGGCCGGATTGGGATGGTTCGAGAAGCTATATCGTCGAACGCGACGGCCAGATTCTGGCGCACGGCGCAGCCTGGCCCGTTCACCTCGAAGGCGAGGTGCGTCTCACCGGATTCCATCTCTTCGACTGGGCCGCCGACGCCGCATCCCCGGGAATGGGAGCGGCTGTTCTTCAAAGAATGGCGAGTCTTGCCGATCTGGT
This sequence comes from Terriglobia bacterium, assembly GCA_963788485.1. Classification (GTDB taxonomy): domain Bacteria; phylum Acidobacteriota; class Terriglobia; order Bryobacterales; family Bryobacteraceae; genus BOG-234. The sequence continues at coordinate 4,508 of CAWBIS010000127.1, read as the reverse complement.
CTGGGTCGCGGGCGGCTCGGACGACGCGCGCCGGACCCGCGCCGCGACGGGGTTTCGCGCAGCGGGAGAAATAACTATCCACGCTCTGCCGCTGCACCCCGTACGCCTCGAATGGACTCGCGGACATTCCGATTGGAAGACGCCGGCGCGCTGGCTACGCAATCGGGGATTGCGCCTTCGCGCGCCGGCGCCGGAGCCCGGCTGGGAGGCTTTTCCCTGCGTGGATCCCGAACGGCTGCCACCTTCCCGATTGAGCCCGGCTTTTCATTCGTCCATCGGCTTCTCCCGTTACTATTCCGAATGCCCGGTAGCCCGGATGCGCTGGTATGAGATCGGGCACAATGGTGCATTCATGGGATACTTCCTGCTCGCCGAGACACCCGGCCAGATCCGCCTCGCGGAAGCTTCTCTGCAAAACCGCGCGGGCCGCGACGCCTGGCGCAATCTGGCCGGCCTCGCCGTCAGGGCGGCGCTGAATCAGCCCGATGCGAATGAAATCGTCGCATGGACAAACCATCCGGATTTTCAGGCTGCCCTGACCGATGCCGGCTTCCTGCATCGGGGATCGGAAGAACTGATGGTCCGCGATCCCGCCCATAAATTCGCCGGCCAGGCGCCTCATTTTCAAATGCTGCAGGGAGACATGGCCTTTCTGCATGGAGGCCGGCCCGCTTACCTGTGCTGATCGCACCCGAGACGCAATGAATACCTCTTCGCTACACCACGTCGGTTATGTCGTCGCCTCGATCGAAGCAGCCCGCGAGAATTTCAGCGCCGTGCTCGGCGGAGCGGAATGCTCGCTCATCAGCGAAGACCCGATCCAGCGCGTGCGTGTCGCATTCCTCGGGGCTCGGGGCGCACCTCAAATTGAACTGATTGAACCAGCCACCGCAGATTCGCCGGTGAAAAAGTTTCTCGATGCCGGAGGCGGCCTGCACCACCTCTGTTACGAAACTGATCTTCTCGAAGACGAACTGGCGCGTCAGCGAAAAGCGGGCGGGGTTGTGATTCGCGGTCCCAGGCCGGCTGTGGCCTTCAACGGCCGTCGCATCGCCTGGGTGATCACCAGCCACAAGCTTCTTCTCGAATTTCTCGAGCGCGAAAAAACCGCAATCTGAATCAGACCTGATTACCCGCGCCCGCCACCGCATCCTCCGGCGTGTCGCTCCAGAACCCACGTCCCGAGCGGGCGAGCGAAATCCACATACCCGCGGTAACGAAAGACTGCGAAACCACCACCGAGCATGCCGTCCCCATCGCGCCGAACCGCCAGGAAAGAGACACTGCCAGAATCACATTCAATATCCCCGCGGAAACCACAATCCGGTTGAACATGCGGTCCATCCCCAGCGGCAGCATCCATTGCATCCCGAGAATGTTGCTGACCGCAACCATCGGCACGATCAGGGAAGAAACCCGCAACAAAGGAATTGCCGGCGTGTAAGACGGACCGAACAAAATCCGGACAATCAACGGCGCGGCGGCAAATACCGCGCCGCCCATGGCGAAGCCTCCCACGACAAAGGCGAAAAGACTCATGCGCGCCGCCTGTGCCGCGCCCCTCCGGTCGCGCATCGCCAGATGACTCATTCGCGGGTAAAGGGCCTGCAAAAATGGCCCCGTCATCGCGTTCACCATCACGATGATCCTTTCCGCGCCGCCATAATAAGCTACCTGAGTCGAATTAACGAAAAACCCCAGGATAAAAGTGTTGGCGAGGGCGTAGAGGCTGACCGCGCTGCGGGAGAGAAAGATCGTCCATCCCCGCTTCAGCGCGGTGATCGCCGCTCCGAACGTCGGCCACGCAAACGAAACCAGCCGGTACATCGCGCCCGCGATGATCACCGTCACGATTCCCCCGGACACGGCCTGCAGCGCCAGCACAACCCAGCCGCTGCGCGTGGACGCAACGAAAAGGAAAATGCCGATCGTGTACAAAGCTCGCCCACCGACATTCAGCCAGGCGGGGAATTTCATACTTTCGAGTCCCTGAAAGAACCAGAACGGCCGCAGACCCTGCGTCGCCGCAATCACCAGAGCCAGCCAAAGATAACCGGGATGTTCGCGGAATTCAGGCGCCGTAAATCGCGCGATCAGCGCCATGAGAATGGCGGGGGCCAGCAGCAGCACGTCGGCCCCGACCACGCCTCCCACCACTTCCGCGCATTGCCCCGGCTCGTCGCGCCTCCGCGCGATCTCGCGCGTCGCCGAGAATCCGAATCCGTATTCCAGAACCAGGATCAACCAGCTGGAAAAATTCTGCGCATAAACCACCGTCCCCCACCCCGCCGGCTGCAGCACGCGTGCCAGATACGGGATCGTGACCATCGGCAGGAGGTATTCGGCAAACTGCACGCTGTACAGCGCCAGCGCGTTCTGCACCACCGGATGCCGCAGGTATTTTTTCATACAGGCGAGACGTGCTTTCAGCCTAACAGCCGGGGTGGAGTGTATGCTAACAAATGACTCGTGTCATGCTGCAAAATGCGCCAGACGCCTCAGTCGGACAGTTGTTCGAAACGATCGTCTGCCCCCTCTGCGGTTCCGATCGATGGGACATTGTCCGGGCCGCAACCTATCCTTCCTCGATAACGGCCGATGATATTCGCAAACTCTATAGCGCATCGAGCGCCCACGTTCTGACCGATCAGGTGGTTCGCTGCACATCCTGTTCTCTCGTATACGTCAACCCCAGACCCGCGTCCGAGCTGACCATCGCATCTTATGCCGATGCCGTCGATCCCACCTTCGTTGCCCAGAACGACGGCCGCATCGCCACCTTTCGTAAAACATTGCGCGGGGTCCTGAAGAAACTCGGCCAGACCGGAGGCGAGGGCCGCCGCGTTCTGGATATCGGCTGCGCCGGCGGCGCGTTTCCTTTCGCCGCCCGGGAACTCGGTTTCGATGCCGTCGGCGTCGAACCCAGCCGCTGGATGGCGGACTATGGGCGCCGCACCTACGGGCTCGATATACGCGACGGCATTCTCAAACCCGGTATGTTCCCATCCGGCAGCTTCGACATGGTTACCTTATGGGACGTGATCGAACATGTGCCGCAGCCGAGCGAGGTGCTGGCTCTTGCCTTTGATTTATTGAAGCCGGGCGGAATATTGCTGGTGAATTACCCCGATATCGGCAGTATTGTCGCGCGCCTTGCGGGCTGGCGCTGGCCCTTCTGGCTCAGCGTGCACCTCTTTTATTACACCCGCGAAACCATGACGCGGCAGCTTTCCCAGACCGGATTTTCTCTGCTTTGGCTGGAGCCCTGCTGGCAATCGCTGCCCCTCGGCTATGTGCTGCAAAGGGGTGCTCCTTATTTCCGTCCAGCCGGCTGGCTCATTCCGTTGCTCAAAGCCGTCCATCTTGAAAAGAAGCCGTTTACGTACAACATGGGTCAGACACTGGCGGTGTCGCGCAAATGAGCGTCGAAGCCGCAAAGGTCCCGAGCGCGTCGATCGCTCCGGACGCTGCGGTAGCGCCCCGTACCCACATCAACATCGTTCTGTTTTCCGGCGGCAGCGGCACTCAAAGCATCACCGAGGCCTTGCTCAAACACCCCCAGATCTCCCTCAAGATCCTGATCAACGCCTACGACGACGGCCACTCGACCGGCCGCCTCCGCCGCTTCATCCCCGGCATGCTCGGCCCTTCCGACGTCCGCAAGAATCTCAACCGCCTGATGCCCGTTACCGAACGCAGCCAGCAGGCGCTGAAGACCATCTCCGATTACCGGCTGCCCGTCGGCATCCTGCGCGAAGACGCGACCGCCGTCGTACAGGCCATGGTCGGCGGTCGCTATTCCGCCTTGCCCGAGAAGCTTTGCACGGCGTTCAATCACCTCATGGTGGGCAAGCTTGCTGAAGTCTGTTTTTTCCTGAATACGTTCCTCGAATACGAACGCGACGAGCGGTCCGCCGGGCGCTGCTTCGATTTCACCGATTGCGCCATCGGCAATCTCCTGTTTGCCGGATGCTATCTTTCCGAAGGCCGCGATTTCAATCGCACCATCGAGGCTTTCAGCCGCTTCCACGAAGTCGATCCGGGAATTCTGCTCAATGTCACTCTGGGCGAAAATCTTTTCCTCATCGCCGAAAAGGAAAGTGGCGCGATGCTGCTCAACGAGGCCGACATCGTCGCCTCCCAGGATACCGCCAGGATTTCCGCGCTCTACCTGCTCGATGAGCAGACCTACCGGTCGCGCGTCGAACAGGGCCACGAGCCGCCCGGCGGCTGGAGCGCTTTCTTTCGCCAATGCGATGTGACCCCGCGCCTGAATCCCGCCGCGCAGCGCGCGCTCCAGAGCGCCGATGTCATCATCTATGGCCCCGGCACCCAGCATTCCAGCCTCTTTCCCTCCTACATGACCGAAGGCGTCGCCGAAACCATCGCCGCCAACAAAACCGCCGACAAAATCTTCATCGGCAACATCCACCGCGACTTCATTGACGATCCACCAGGACGGTCAAGCAGGACCGAGTACTGAACTCAGTAGGTACGCGCTACACAAC
>CAWBIS010000126.1:0-38647 GCA_963788485.1 Terriglobia bacterium | reverse complement strand
GAAGAGGCGCAGGGCGTTCTCGCCCGAGTCGGCGCTCAACACCCGATAGCCGTTGCGAGCCAGCATTGCCGTCACCAATTTCCGGATTTCGGGCTCATCGTCTACTACGAGTATCTTCCGTGCCTTTGCTTCGGGTTCTTCGGGCATTGCAATAAAGCGGCTGATGCGATTCTAATAATATTCGCGGATCGTCAGTCCATTGTTTTCCCGTTGTCATGTATATTTTTTCACTGAAATCGCTCGTCAGCGGTCCATTGTAGTGTGTAAGCTAACCGAAAGCCGGTTTGAGCCGTGGGAACAGCAGTACTAGCCCGCATCACGCGCATCTGCCTCAGCTTCCCCGAGGCCGAATGCCGCCGCCAGGGCGGGCATGCGAGTTTTATCGTCCGGAGGAAGGTGTTCGCGTACTTTCTGTCCGACCATCACGGCGACGGAATCGTTTCGATTTGCGCAAGGGTACTGCCCGGCGACAATACAGCGCTGATCGCCTCCGATCCATCCAGGTTCTATTTGCCGGCCTATATAGGCCCGCGCGGCTGGATCGCCCTGCGCCTCGACCTCGGCTCGGTCGATTGGGCCGAGGTCAACGAGCTCGTCGCCGGCAGCTACATTCTGGCTGCTCCCAAACGGCTCGGCGCGACGGTCCAATCACAGTTCGGCGAGGCCGCCATCGGCAAACAGCTCGGCGCCGACCACGAGCGAAGCGTCGTCCGACACAAGAAATAACGCCGCGCGGGCAATCTCGTCGGCCTCGCCCATGCGTTTCAACGCAACGGACTTCGCCATGCCTTCCTGCATCTCGCCGACCGCTTCACTGGTAAGGCCCATCTTGGCGAATATCGGCGTCGTCACCGGGCCGGGGCTCAGCGTATTCACCCGAATGCCGCGTGGCGCCAGTTCTGTCGCCAGCGTTCGGCCAAATGAGCGCACAGCCGCTTTGGTCGCCGCGTAAACGGACGATCCGGCGAACCCTTTCTTGCTGACGACCGAAGCCGTCAATAAAACATTCCCGCCCGAAGGGATCAGCGGCAGCGCGGCCTGAATCGTGAAGTAGAGGCCCTTCACATTGATATCGAACTGGTCGTCGAAAAACGACTCGGCAATCTCACCGATGGGCTGAAACCGCGCGACGCCGGCGTTGGCGAACAAGATATCGATCCGCCCGAAACTATCCCGGATTTGGTCCATCAGCGCCGCGATGTCGGCGAGTTTGCTCGTGTCTGACACCAGCGCGAGCGCGCCCGGCCTCAGTTCCTTCTTCGCCTCCGCGATCGCGTCCGGGTTCCGTCCGGTCACGATCACCTGCGCCCCCTCCTTCTGAAACAGAAGCGCACTAGCCAGTCCAATACCGGTCGAGCCGCCCGTGATCAATGCAATCTTGCCGTCCAGTTTTCCCATACGCCGCTTGGATGAGGAGCGGCGCCTGCGGGATTCGCCGCAGCCCTCCGGTATAAACTGAATTTTCCGCTATCCATCAAGGAGCCAACAGGAATGACACCGGTTGAAGTTCTGCAATATGCGAAAGAGAACGGCGCGAGACAAGTGGATGTGCGCTTTTGCGACATCCCCGGTCTGCAGCACCACGTTTCCTATCCGATCGGCGAACTGAGCGAAGGATCGTTCACCGACGGCTTCGGCATCGACGGATCGAGCATCCGCGGCTGGGCGGCGATCAATGAGAGCGATATGCTGCTCATCCCCGATTCCGAAACGGCCTTCATGGACCCGTTCATGGAGACCCCGACGCTGGTCATGATCGGCGACGTGCGAGACCCGCTGACCAAACAGAATTACGAGCGCGATCCCCGCTGGATTGCCAGGAAAGCCGAGCTTTATATGAAGAACTCGGGTGTGGGCGACACCGCGTATTTTGGCGCGGAAGCGGAGTTTTTCATTTTCGACAATATCCGATTCGATCAGAATGCCCACTCGGGGTTCTATTTCATCGATGCAGACGAAGGCCGCTGGAATTCTGGCCGCGAGACGGACAATCTGGGCTACCGGCCCCGCTACAAAGAAGGTTATTTCCCGGTGCCTCCCACGGATCACCATCAGGATCTGCGCTCCGAGATGGTCGCCACGATGGAGCGGTGCGGCCTCGTCATCGAATGCCATCACCACGAAGTCGCCACCGGCGGTCAGTGCGAGATCGACCAGCGCTTCAACACTCTGGTCAAGTCCGCGGACAATATGACGCTGTACAAGTACATCGTCCGTAACACGGCCAACCAGTACGGCAAGACCGTCACCTTCATGCCGAAGCCGATCTTTGGCGATAACGGCAGCGGCATGCACGTGCACCAGTCGGTCTGGAAGGGCGGTAAGCCGCTGTTTTCGGGCGATGGCTACGCAGGCCTGAGCCAGATGGCGCTGCATTATATCGGCGGGCTGCTGAAGCACGCGCGCGCTCTCTCGGCGATTATCGCTCCCACGACCAACAGCTACAAGCGGCTGGTTCCGGGCTATGAGGCTCCCGTCAATCTGGCGTACTCGCGCCGCAATCGCTCGGCGGCCTGCCGCATTCCCATGTATTCGGCGAGCCCGAAAGCGAAGCGCGTGGAGTTCCGTCCCCCGGACCCTTCCGCCAATCCCTATCTTGCATTCTCGGCGTTGCTGATGGCCGGACTCGACGGCGTTCTCAATCGGCTTGAGCCGGGCGAACCGCTCGATAAAGATATTTACGACCTGTCGCCGGAGGAAATGAAGTCGGTGCCATCGATGCCGGGATCGCTCGAAGAGGCGTTGAATTGCCTCGAAGAGGACCATCAGTTCCTGCTCAAAGGCGATGTATTCACCGAAGAGCTGCTCGAGACCTTCATCGAGTACAAACGGAAAGCCGAAGCCGAGGCCATCCGGCTGCGGCCGCACCCGTACGAGTTTTCGTTGTACTACGACATTTAATCAGCCACCGATTTACTTTCCCGGAGGGTCGCGGTTGCGTTCATCGCGAGGTCCCCGGCGTGGTTTTTCGCCCACAGCCGGATCGTCTTGCCGCCTGCGTCCGGCTTGCCGCAGATCCGGAACGGCGCCGTATCGAACAGCGGACTGACCGCGCGAAATTCAAAACTCGCCATTTCCGTTCCCGCGAGACCGGCCAGCAGCGTTGCGATGAGAGGCCCGTGCACCACCAGTCCGGGATAGCCTTCGACCTCCGTGGCGTACCGCCGATCGTAGTGGATGCGATGGCCGTTGAACGTCAAAGCGGAATAACGGAACAGCAGCACGTCATCGGGAATGATTTCGCGCTCCCATGCGGCTTCCGCCGGCGCCGGTGTTCCCGGCGGCGCGGCCGACGGGCCGCGATAGACGATGTCATGTTCCTCGGTCAGCGCGATGCCTTGCGCGTTGGAGATTTCGTGGCGCACCAGCACGAACACCAGCGGCCCGCTGCGCCCTTCCTTGAACCGCACATCGACGATCTGCGACGTGCGCGCGAGGCTGTCGCCGACTCGCAGTGGATGGTGAAACTCGAGACGCCCTCCAGCCCACATCCGGCGCGGCAATGGCACCGGCGGAAGAAAGCCTCCGCGGCGCGGATGTCCGTCCGGCCCCAGTTCGGATTGCCGATGAATGGGAAGGAAGTAGAGCCAGTGCCACAGCGGCGGCAATGGATCGCCCGGCTGCGCCGGCGATGGCGCTTCGAGGTCGAGCGTTGCGGCCAGCGCCGCGATCGGCACGGGAGTCACCACGTCCCGGGTGGATTCGATTTTCCCGATCCATCCGCGCAGGTGTTCAATATTGAGGCTCACGAGATCGACCACGCTCCTTCAATTGGCAGCGCCGCGCCATTGATATCGCGGCTTCCGGGGCCGCAGAGGAAGACCATAAAATTGGCCACGTCCCCGGCGGCGATAAAGCGCCCGCTGGGTTGTTTGCCCGCGTGAAAGCGGCGCTCGGCTTCTTCGCGCGAGAGCCCTTCGTCCGCCATGTTTTTTTGAATCGTCGCTTCGTGTACCGGTGTCAAAATCGAGCCGGGGCACACCGCGTTGCAGGTAATATCGTGGTTCAGGACTTCAAGCGCCACGGCGCGCGTCATGCCGATCAGAGCGGTTTTGCAGGTCACGTAATTGATCCGGTTCGCCGCGCCGATCAGACCATAGATCGACGATACATTGATGATGCGTCCCCAGCCCCGCGCCTTCATCCCGGGCAATGCCATGCGGATGCAATGAAACGCCGCGCTCAGGTTTACCGCGATGCCTTCGTCCCAGGCTTCGATCGGGAAATCCTCCACGGGCGCGGCGCACCGGACAACCGCGTTGTTGACCAGGATATCGACCCCGCCGAATGCCGCCCGCGCCTCGCCGAACATTCGCTCTATTTCCGCGGGGTCGCGCAGATCCGCGCTGGAGTAGATGGTGCGAACGTGGTGTGTATCCTCAATCTCGCGGCGCGCTTCGGCGATCTTTTCCGCATCGGCGAACCCGCTCAGAACGATAGGACACCCCGCGGCGGCGAATTGTTTTGCCGCCGCCAGGCCGAGTCCTCCCGCGGAACCCGTGATCAAAGCGCATTTGCCTTCGAGCATCAGTTGACGGATTGCATCACAAGATCTTCAAGGCGCGGTGGCCGTCCGGATACGATGGAACCCACAAAGTACACTTTACTCGACATATTGTCCGCCGCGCGAAGCTTCCTCGCACGCAGTAGCCTGTGGACCTTGAGAATAGGCGCATGCCATAATACCGCTTGACAGTTACGAGAGTTCCACCGGGCTCACCGGGGAAAGAGCGTCATGAGGGGAATGGCGCGTTGGCAGCAGCGTGTGTAACTCCAGCCGTAATCCTGAGTTTGTGAGTTCCCCGGCTTTTCAACCTTCAGGCCTTGTCGATCAAGGGATACCATGAGTCTCGTGTATTTCGAAGCACCGGCGTCAGCCAGCCGTACATCCTGTCTTTAGGGCACCTTTATGCGGAGCGAATCGCGTCCCCATCAGGATGCCGATAACAATCTATCTGCAGATCTTATCTTTGCAGGCGGCGGCGTCATGGGCGAACTTATGCGCGCGCTCGACTGGTCGCGAACGGCATTAGGGCCCGTTGAAACGTGGCCTCAGTCTCTCAGGACCACAGTTTCCACATGCCTGGACTCACGGTTTGCCATCGTCATATGGTGGGGTCCCGAAATGGTGACCTTATATAACGACCGTTACATCGGGATACTGGGGGAGAAGCATCCCGAGGCGCTGGGCATGCGGGCAAAAGAAATATGGCCTTATATATGGCATATCGTCGGACCCATGCTTCAGGGCGTGATGGAGCGGGCCGAGGCGACCTGGTCGGACAATCTCCTGTTGGAGCTGGAACGTAACGGCTATCCCGAAGAGTGTTATTTCACGTTCTCCTATAGCCCCATTCGGGATGAATCGGGCGGCGTCGGCGGAATTTTCACACCGGTTCAGGAAACCACCAGCCAGTTCATCGGCGAGCGGCGCCTCCGCACGCTACGGGACCTGGCCGAGGACGCCCGCGTTGCAAGAGCGCAAACCAGCGAGGAGATCTGCCGCCTGGCGGGTCGCACGCTGGCAAAGAATCCGCACGATGTTCCATTCGCCGCCTTCTATTTGTTCTCGGGAGATTGCAGCGAAGCGCGTCTTGAGGGAACGTCCGGCATCCCAGCCGGTGCTCCGCTCTTTCCCGCCCTTCTGCGGGCCGAGGACGCCGTTTCCGCACAGTGGCCGTTCGCCCGCGTTTTTCATGATTCAGATACGCATGACTCAGGGCAGCGGCTCACCGGTCCGGAGACAAGCCCCGTCCCCGCCAACGTGGCGGACGTTCCGTGTGGCGCCTGGCCTTTGCCGCCGCATGAGGTGCTGCTTCTGCCACTCTCGTCCGCCGGACTGCGCATAGGCTTTGCCATTTTGGCCATCAGCCCCCGCAAGCGGCTCGATGAGGACTACCTGAGTTTTCTTACTCTCATCGGAAGCCACGTCACCACCGCGATTGTCGAAGCCCGCAGCCTTGAAGAGGAACGCAATCGCGCGACGGCGCTGGCGGAGATCGATCGCGCCAAAACCACCTTCTTTTCGAATGTGAGCCATGAATTCCGAACGCCGCTCACTCTCATGCTGGGACCCCTTGAAGACCTGCTCAGCATGGAAAGCGCTTTTCCACCGCATGCGGGCGCTTTATTGTCAGTGGCTCACCGCAATGGCCTCCGCCTGCAGCGACTGGTGAATACACTTCTCGATTTTTCCCGCATCGAGGCCGGCCGCGTTCAGGCCTCATACGAGCCGACCGAACTGGCCGCTTTCACCGCAGACCTCGCTTCCAGCTTCCGCGCCGCCGTGGAGAAGGCCGGGCTCGAGCTCATCGTCGATTGTCCGCCGCTTCCCGAACCCGTTCACGTGGATCGGGATATGTGGGAAAAGATCGTATTGAATCTTCTGTCAAACGCTTTCAAATACACGTTCGAGGGCAGCATCGCGGTGAGGATGAGAGCAAAAGGAGAACACACGGAGCTTGCCATAGAGGATACGGGCACAGGCATTCCGGAGCATGAACTGCCTCACCTTTTCGAACGATTCCATCGCGTGGAAGGCGCCCGGGGAAGAACTCAGGAGGGCACGGGTATCGGCCTCGCACTGGTAGCCGAACTCATCAGGCTGCAGGGCGGCGCCGTCACGGTCGACAGCACCCTGGGTCGTGGGAGCACCTTCAAGGTCTCGATTCCGTTCGGTACCGCGCATCTGCCGCGGGAGCGTGTAACACCGGCGCGCGCACAGGTTTCCGCGGTCAGTTCCACAGCTCTTCACGTGGAGTCTTTTATCGAAGAGGTCGCAGGCTGGCTTCCCCGCGCAAATAGCCTTGCCGCCGCTTCGGCAGGTAACACGTCAATGCCCGAGCGCACAGCTTCGATTACTGCCACTGCGCGCAAACCGAGCCGACCCGCTGTGCTCGTAGCCGATGACAACGCGGACATGCGCGACTACATCTCGAGACTTCTCGCCGGTCAGTACGAAGTGCACGCCGTTACCAATGGCGAAGAAGCTCTGGCCGCAGTGATCGGCGACGCGCCGGACCTGGTTCTGAGCGACGTCATGATGCCGGGACTCGACGGTTTCGCGCTGATTCGGGCTTTGCGCCAAAATCCCGCAACCAGCGCGATCCCCGTTATATTGCTGTCCGCACGGGCGGGCGAAGAATCCCGCGTGGAGGGTCTGGACGCGGGAGCCACGATTACCTGGTCAAGCCCTTCACCGCACGCGAACTTCTGGCGCGCGTGGGAGCGCAGCTGGAAATGGCCCGCATCCGGAAACATGCCGCGGAGCGAGAAGCCGAGCTACGGGCCGAAGCTGAGAGGGGACGGGACGAAGCAGTCCGAATCCTGGAGAGCATCAGGGACGGATTTGCGACCTTCGATCGCGACTGGCAATTCATCTACGTCAATCCGGAGTGCGAGCGATTGGCCGGGTTGTACCGCGACGAAATGCTAGGCAGGGAATACTGGCACATTTTCCCGGATACGCTCGGAACGGTGGTGGAAAACGAGTTTCGCCGCGCCGTCCGCGATCAGATCTCCGTTGAGCTGGAGTTTTTCAGCGCACCGCGAAAAACCTGGTTCGGCTGCAAAGGCTACCCTACAGCGGAGGGCGGCCTCTCAATTTATTTTCGCGATATCACAGAGCAAAAAGAAGCCGAGGCCGCACTGGCGAAGGCAAACGCGGAACTGCGGCAGGCGAACGCCGATCTCGAACAATTCGGTTATTCGGTGAGCCACGATCTTCAGGAACCGTTAAGGGCGATCGCCATCTACAGCGAACTCTTTGCCCTGCAATACAGCGAGAAGCTGGACGATCGCGGCATGGAGCTTCTCGGGTACCTGAAGAACGGCGCTTCCCGCATGCAGATGCTGGTTCGGGATCTGTTGGCCTACACCCAGGTGAAAGGTGTAGACCAGTTGGAAGAGTCGGATGCCATGCAGGTCCTGTCGGAAACGCTCACGGATCTTGCCAACGCAATCGCCGAGAACTCTGCGCGGATCACGCATGGGGAGTTGCCTCTGGTGAAGGTTCACAAGGCACATTTGCGACAGTTATTTCAGAACATCATCGGAAACGCCCTGAAATACCGCGGCGAAGGGCCGCCGCTCATTCATGTAGCGGCTGAAAGACAAGGGGGGCGATGGCTCTTCTCATTCCGTGATAACGGCATTGGCATAGCCGCGGAATACCGGGAAAACATTTTTGGCCTGTTCAAGCGCTTGCACGGCAGCGGCGCCTATTCGGGAACCGGGCTCGGGCTGGCCATTTGCAAGCGAATTGTGGAGCGGTATGGCTGCCGCATCTGGGTGGAATCCGAGTTGGGCGCAGGCGCAACCTTCTATTTCACCCTCCCGGCGTGAGGATGCGCGGTTGGGACATAAAGGTATACTGCCCACGATGCCCAACCAAGTCCTGACCGCAGCCCCGATGAAGGATCCCGTCACCTGGCTCTACCCGCCCATCGAGCCCTATAACACGGGTAAGCTCCAGGTCTCCCCGCTGCATGAGATTTACTTCGAGGAAAGCGGCAAGCCCTCGGGCAAGCCGGTGATTTTTCTGCACGGCGGTCCTGGCGGCGGCTCGGATCCCAAACAACGCCGCTTCTTCCATCCCGAAAAATACCGCATCGTGAACTTCGACCAGCGCGGCTGTGGCAAGAGTACTCCCTATGCATCTCTCGAAGCGAATACCACCTGGGACCTCATTGCCGACATCGAGAAAATCCGCGAGCACCTGGGCATTGAGCGCTGGCAGGTGTTCGGCGGCTCCTGGGGCTCGACTCTCGCGCTGGCCTACGCCCAGACGCATCCTGATCGCGTTACCGAACTCGTCCTGCGCGGCATCTTCCTGCTGCGCAAGCAGGAAATCGAGTGGTTCTACCAGCGTGGCGCTTCGGCCCTCTATCCGGACGCGTGGGAGCCGTACCTCGCCCACATCCCGGAACCGGAGCGCGTTGACTTGCTATCCGCCCATTATCGTCGGCTCACCAACGATGACCCGGCCGTGCGACTCGCGGCGGCGAAGATCTGGAGCGGCTGGGAGGGCGCCACGTCCAAACTCCTGCCCGATCCCACTTTCACCGGCCACTATGAGGAGGATGAGTTCGCGCTCGCCTTCGCACGCATCGAGGCTCATTACTTCGTCAATAAAGGTTTCTTCGAAACCGACGGCCAGTTGCTCTCCAATGCCTCGCGCATCCGAGCCATTCCGGGTGTAATCGTGCAGGGCCGTTACGACGTCGTCTGTCCTATGGAAAGCGCGTGGGCGCTTCACCGTGCGTGGCCTGAAGCGGAGCTGATCATTACCCCCGACAGTGGACACAGCGCTTTCGAACCGCCGAACAGCCGCGCCCTGGTCGCGGCGACGGATAAGTTCGCCGGGTAGGACCGCTTGACAATCTGGTCTACAACGTCACCGTCGCCCGATCGTATTCGCACGCGCCCATCTTCCCTTCGGCGAAAATCTCATGCCCCGCGATCCACCGGAAAGATTGCTCGTACGCCTCCTGCGTATAGGGTTCGAACACCAGCCGCTCACCCGGACCCCACCTGCGTGTATCCATCTGATCGTGAAAGCGGGCCGGGAACTCCTTTCTGTAATGATGCGCGTAACGTTCGGGGTGGAGGTCGATGTCGCGCTGGGCGCGGCGCAGAGCGCGGAAGTATCTGCGAACGTCTTCCGGATCGGGATCGCCGGTAATCATCGTCGCGATCATGAACGTCGTGTCGATCACCTTACGGAAGCCCATTTGCTCCGCGAAGTAATACGGCCCGCTGAAGAGCGAGACAGCCTGGGCTTTCCCGTCGATCAATTGCTCCATGCGGTGGAACAGGAGACCTTCGCTGAAAGACAGGTTGATTTGCTCCGGTTTCAGATATTGCTCCAGCGCTTGAATTGTTGCGTAGTGGCTGCCGGACTGGAACCCCACCGAGATCGGTACGTTGGCCAGATGCTCCGGATGCCTGACGGGCGAATCGGGCGGGACGAAGATGCCCGCCGGGGCAACCGAATAGACGTCGGCGTAGAGCTTGCCATGACCGTTGGACGCGGCCACGTTCACCGTCCAGTGGCATGCGCAACTAATGTCGGAATGGCGTCCGCGTTCGAAAGTCTGGTAGGCGCCGATCTTCTCGCCGAGGTCGTGCTTCCTCCCGTCGCTCGATGTCAGTTCGTCGAGGAACTCGTATTCCAGTCCTTCGGCCTTGAAATAACCTTTCTCCTCGGCGACCCATTCCTGCAGCCGCATATGCGGCGCGATTACGAATTTCGACACGTTCGCTCCTTTATTTATTTCAAAGCGTCGTAAACGACGCGGCTATTTCAAAGCGTCGTAAACGACGCGGCCGCCCACAATCGTGAGCACAGACTTCAATTGCCGGATGCCTTCGTCCGGGACCTTCTTCGGATCCAGATAATCTCCGCTGAGCACAACCAGGTCGCCCAGTTTGCCCGGCTCGATCGACCCCAGCTTGTCTTCCTCATGGAAGAACCACCCGTTCTCCGCGGTGTAGAGCCGAAGCGCTTCCATGCGGCCGATCTGCTGGCCCCCGTTGACCAGCGTGCCTGCCGCGTTCTTCCCTGTCACCATGTAGTAGATCATCAGCCACGGATCGAGGGTCGAGATCTGCGCCGAATCCGACCCGGCGCCCACGTGGATCCCGCTGTCCACAATTGTGCGCAGCGGCGGACCGCCTCCCGCGGCGCCGAGGTATTCGAAAGGATGCACGGCGATTCCGGCGCCCACGGCCTTGAGGCGGTCGAGCGTGGCCCGGTCGATGCGCGGCGCGTGCGCGATTGACCAGTGCAGTCCCGCGATCGGCGTGACCGCGTTGACCGCCTCGAACGTGGAGGCGGTGAGTTTATCCTCGTCCGGCGAAAGGCTGTGCTGTTGAAACGCCCAACCTTCCTTCGCCACCAGCTTCAGCGCCGTCAGGTAGTTGGCCGGCGGAGTCACGGTACCGAAGAGCGGCCAGTTGGTGGCGAACTCCCCGATGCCCGAGACCCGCATCATGTCGTCGCCGAATCCGGGAAATGTGTTGAGCAAACGCTCTTTCAGAAGAGGGATCGCCTGCGCGTCGTTGGGAAGGCCCTTGTCCATCGAGAGAAAAAATACGCGCAGACGCATCGGCATGCGGCCCTCGCGATGCAACGCCAGAAAGGCGTCGTACATGTGGAACGGATCCCCGCTGGCGAGCGTGTCGAAGGCGAAAGCGTCCTGCACGTCCGGCGTCCCGGGAATGACAAAAACGCCCATATCGGCGCTCGTGGTCACGCCGACCCTTGAAGCGTAAGCCATGGCGTCCAGCGTGCCGCGCTTCTGATCCTCGAACGTTTGCATCGCGCGCAGAGCGTTCAGAGCCGCGAGCGACGGGGCATTGGCCGCGATCGCGCCCGTATCGCCGACGGCAATTCCCTTCGACGCGAAGAAGGCTTTACCTTTGGAATTGGTGGCAGAGGGCCCGGTGAATCCGAGATAAACGAACACCGGGTGATTGGTGTCGGCGGCATCCAGTTCGGCGATCGTCGGCAGGCGCTTTTCGGCGAACTGCGCTGGATTCCAACCTCCCATGGCGGTGATGAACTCGCCCGCCGGTACTTCTTTGGCACGCGCCGCGATCAGCGCTTCGACGTCCGCGATAGAAGTGGCCGTTTCGATTCTGGTGTCGTGGCCGGGACGCAGCCCCAGCGCAACGATATGGTTATGGTTATCGATCAGCCCGGGAACGGCGGTGCGGCCATGCAGGTCGATTACCTTCGTGCAGGGCGCCGGTTTGTTCGTTGAGTCGAAGATTCCGTTCTGGATGGTCACGGAGGAAACGATGTCGTCGTTCCGGTCCATCGTGGCGATCTTGCCGTTGATCAGTTTGAGATTGTGGGAACCGGCGCAGGGGTCGGTGGCCGCCGGAAGCGCGGCCGTGAACAGCGCGATCAGAAAGCTTGCAAGTAGGATTCGTGTCACCAGACAGTGATTTTACTTGACTTTGACCCTGGGTCAGGCTGCATCGTAATTTCGGAGGGTGCGCGGAATGTACCGGGTGCATGAATTCGCCCGACTGGCGGGCGTAACGGTGAAGGCGCTGCATCATTACGATCGGTTGGGATTGCTGCGTCCATCAAGGTCGCAGGCTGGATACCGCATCTATGCCGACCGGGACATCGAGCGTCTGGAGCGGATCGTGGCCCTGAAGTTCATCGGGTTTCCATTGAAGCAAATCAAGACGCTGTTGGATCGCAATGCGCTCGAACTGCCGGCGGCTCTGCGGGTGCAGCGCGGCGTGATCGAAGAGAAACGGCGCCGTCTGGACCGCGTGCTCGCTGCGATCCGAAACGCGGAACAGGCAACCGATCGCGCGGCGCTGCGGAAAATCATCGAGGAGGATCCGGCGGGCGAAAGGGCCCAGGCTCTGGCCATGCGGTGGCGGGATTTGCGCGTGAGCGATGCCGCGGGCGACCCGCGCATCCACGAAGGCCTGATCAAGGCCTGGCATGATCGCCGGTACTGGCCGCAAAGCCTGCAGAATCACCTTTCGGAATTCCATCTCGATGAAATTTCGGCCTTCATTGCGCGCGCTTTTGGCTGCTACAGAAGAAAGCACTACGGTGATTTGCCGCTGCCTCGGCAGCTGGAGGCATTCCCGCCCGAGGAGCGGGAGCGATTGCCCCTCGCGCAGGCCGCCCTGTATTTCAACCTTGCCCAGGCGCTTGATGAAGATCCAGCGGGCGAACGAGCCCAGGCTCTGGCGGCGCGCTGGATGGAGTTGATGGAAAGCGGCACCGGAGTCAAACCGCCGTCGAACGAAGAATATGGCGCCATGGTTCAGCGGGCACAGAACTGGCCGCCCGCATTTGTGCGCGAGCTTGCCATGCTCGATCGCGGGAGGATCGCGGAATTCGTACTCCGGGCCTGTGCTCAGAAGAAGTCGACGTTGTCTCCCAGTTCGCTCTCCTGACTTGCCGCGGCCGTTTCCGGCTCCGCGTCCATAAACTGGCGGCGATGAACCTCGCGTTCGCTCTCCATCGTGTACCGCTCGTCGACGATTTGGCGCTGAGCAACGGACCGCGCATCGCCGCACATCGGCGTGATTTTTTTTCGCAGGCCCTCGATTTCCCCGGCCAGGTCTTCGATCCGCCCCAGCAGTGAATCCAGAAAGACCACGCTGTTATCCGCCCGCTTCAGTTGCGCGGCCTGTCGTAACGCCATCTGTTCGGCGGCCTCGATCGTGCGGCTGAATTCCCCCTGCAACCGTGAAACCGCAAGCAGCCCTCGATCAAGACTGGTTTTAAGATCGGCGGCCGGGTCGTCCGGACATTCTGTCTGCCGTGAAATCGATTCCAGCACGCTGGCGGTATCGGCGACCAGCCCGCTCGATTCCGAAAACAGGGTATGCATATGGGAAGACAGTACGCCCAGCGTGCAGCCTTCGGCACCCAGCCATTCGGTTTTGAGGATGGCGTTGAGCGACTGCAGATGCATCCGAAAATTGATTTCCCGCAATTGTTCCATATGGCGAGAACTTTCGCGCGATGTTTCGAGCGCGCGCTTCCACGATGCGCGCGACTGCTCGCGCATCGCGCGGCCGCGCAACTCCAGCTCCTCCAGATGGTGCAGGCCGGCTGCCAGATTTTCAAATATCTCGTTCCGCCCCAGGCTCCGCAGGGACCCGGCCAGCGCCTCCGTTTCCTCGCCCAGCGCCGCAAACGCGCAGGGCAGTTTCTGCCTGGCCCCGCTTATTTCGGCCACAATCAGCGCGATCTGGCTCAGTTGGATGGCGAGAACCTTATCGGCTTGTGCGCATAGCGCGCTTCTGGCGGATTTCGGGCCGATCGCGGCCAGCGTTTCAGCCGTCTCACGGAGCGCTTCGGCGATGTGTTCAATCTTCTGGCGGACGATGTCGCCGAACTGGACGTGATAAACGGCCTCCTGCGCGAGGCGATCTCGTTGCCTGGCGCGGTCGCTCGATTGCTTGAGCGTCGTCAGTGAGGAATCCAGCAGCGCCTGTCCCCGCGCGCACGTTCGCTCGACCTCGAGCCCGGTGTGAGCGGTAATACCGCGCAATTGTTCCGAGCCGCCTCTGATGGCCCGGACGAGCCCGCCCAATTCGAGATAAGCGCTCTTCGCCTGGCCCGACACCGCTTCGCCCACGGCGCCGATCTGCTCGGCCAGCGGTTCCAGCTCTTCTGCAAAGGCTCCGAAAGCCTGCCGGGTGGCCTCGGTTCGGGCGCTCTCCACCCGAAAGTTGTATCGCGCCGTGTTCAGAAAAATGGAAGTGAGCCCGATGTGCCCTCCCAGGTGCACAAGGCGGAGAAGCGCCGCGCATATGGATTTGAGCGAATCCGCTTCGGTTTCGGTGTCGGTAATAGCGGACTGGAGCCCTTCGATCAGCACCCCGGCCAGTCCATCCGCGCCGCTCAGCCGGGTTTCCCCGACCGTGTCCCGCAGCGATACCATCTGCCGGTCAGTGGAACGCCCCAGTTCGGTCGCGCAAGCATACAGCTCCTTCAGATCGTTGGCCAGGCGCAGGAAGTCCGGCTCCGTTTCCGTGATCAGCGCGGACGCGGTGGCGGCGGCGCGGGAAATACCCGCGGCGAGATCAGCCAGGTCCCGAGCTTGCGGGTGAAATCCGAACCGCACCAGGCGCAATGATTAATCCTCCGCTTGGACAATCGGAGGTTCGGCCACGAATCTGTAGTACGGGTTGTTTAACTTGCGGCGGATTGCCACAATCACCCTGCGTATAACCACCGCAAGGCGGAACAATAGCGCCATTCGCCTTATTCCGTTACGCTGAAGGCAAGTGCAGAGGATATTTTTCGCACTGGTTCTGTCCGCCGCCATTGCGGGGATGGGCCAGGCAGCATCGGCGATCAAGCCGAATGCCGTAGTCGCAAGATTGCCGGACGCTCAAATCGAGCGAAATATCAGAGCTAAATTCACCAGATCGAAAATTAATTCGGAACATTTCACCGTCTCCGTCCAGAACGGCGTGGCCATTATCGAGGGCAAGACCAATGTGATCCAGCACAAGGGCGTGGCCACGCGGCTCGCGAAAACCGGCGGCGCGGTCGCCGTGCAGAATCATATTCAAATCTCGGAAGAGGCCAGAGCCAAAGCCGCGGCGAAACTGGCGAAGAGCCGTGGCGGCGGCGACACGCAACTGGCGCGCGCTACCGTATTACCGGCCGCGAAGCCGAAGTAAGGCAGGCTGACCTCTATCGGCTCGATTGGGTGGAGAACCGGTAAATGGTCGTCGACTGAAATTGCTCGCCCGGCTTCAGCACTACCGACGGGAAATCCGGCTTGTTGGGCGAATCGGGAAAATGCTGTGTCTCCATGCAGAAGGCGGCATGGGGTCCATAGACCTTGCCGCCCTTGCCGGTGATATTCAGAGTATTCGCCGTGTAAAACTGAAGGCCCGGCTCGGTCGTAAGAACGTCCATCACGCGTCCGGATTGAGGATCGGTGACCCGGGCCACGAGATCCAGAGCCGCGCCGCCGCTGTTGAGGACGAAATTCTGGTCGTACCCTTTGCCGAAGGACAACTGCTCATTGGTGGAATTGATCCGCTCGCCGATCGCGTGAGGCTGGCGAAAATCGAATGGCGTCCCGGCCACGCTGAGTAACTGGCCGGTTGGAATCAGCGTCTTGTCCACCGGCGTGAAGCGTTCCGCATAGATCGTAACGCGATGTGCGAGGACGTCTCCATGGCCCTCGCCGGCCAGATTGAAGTAGGAGTGGTTGGTCAGATTGAGAACGGTGTCCTTGTCCGTGCTCGCCGCGTAATCGATCTGCAGCTCATTGTTATCGGTGAGCGTATAAGTGACCGTGACGGAAAGATTTCCGGGATAGCCTTCCTCGCCGTCTTCACTCACATAGTTCAACACCAGCGACTGCATGGGGCCTTCTTTGGCGAACCAGAGCTGCTTGTCAAAGCCCCGGATGCCGCCATGCAGCGAATTATCCCCATTGTTCTTTGCCAGCTTGTATTCGGTCTCGTTCAGCGTGAATTTGGCGTGGGCGATGCGGTTGGCATACCGCCCGATGATGGCACCGAAGTATGGCTGTGCCGCGAGATAGCCGTCCAGGCTGCCAAAACCGAGCACAATATCCCCCATGGCTCCGTTGCGATCGGGCATTTTCAGCGAAACGATCGTTCCGCCCCAGGTCGAGATTTCGGTCGATGCGCCCTGCGAATTGGTCAGTGTATAGAGATCCACGGATTGGCCCTGAGGCGTCTTGCCAAAAGGCCGGCTGCTGATCTGGCGCACGGCCGCTGGCTTGTGTTTCACGCAGCCGGATAAAACCGCCGCCAGAAGCACTATCAAGAGAACGATTTTCGTCTTCACCTTCTCTTTATATTAATGGCGAAAGTGTCGCACACCGGTAAAGACCATCGCCAGACCGAGCCGGTCGGCAGCCGCGATGACTTCGGCGTCTTTGACCGAGCCGCCTGGCTGAATGATCGCCGTCGCGCCGTTCCCCGCGGCCAGTTCGAGACCGTCGGGGAAAGGGAAGTAGGCGTCCGATGCGACGATGCTTCCTTTGAGATCGAGATGCGCTTTCATAGCGCCGGTTTTGACTGAATCGACGCGGCTCATCTGCCCCGCGCCGACTGCCGCGGTCTGGCCGGGGAAGGCATAGACAATCGCGTTGGATTTCACGTGTTTTACGACTTTCCAGCCGAACGCGAGCGCGCTCCATTCCTCCGGAGTGGGCTCGCGGCGGGTTGTGACGGTGCAACTGGCGCGGTCGAATGTGGCGCAGTCCGCGGTCTGGGCGAGGTAGCCGCCGGAAATGCTCTTGACCACCAGTTGATCCGATGTGGGGGTCACGCGCACCAGGCGCAGGTTCTTCTTCGCCTGCAGCAGCGCCAACGCGCCTGGGGAATAAGCGGGGGCGGCTACCGCTTCCACGAAAAGCTTTGCCACTTCGGCCGCGGTCTTTTCGTCCACTTCGCGATTGAATCCGATCACGCTTCCGAACGCGGAAACCGGATCGCAGGCGAGAGCCCTGACGTAAGCTTCCACCAGCGTGGCCTGTTCGGCGCAGCCGGCGGGATTGGTGTGCTTGATAATCGCCGCGGCCGCGCCGGAAAACTCGTTCACCAGCTGCCACGTGGCATCGAGATCGACCAGATTGTTATACGAGAGTTCCTTGCCATGCAGTTGATCCGCGCCCGCAATGCCGGCCGAACCGGACGCATAAAGCGCCGCCTGCTGGTGAGGATTCTCGCCGTAGCGCAACGCGATCCGGCGCGGCGCGCGGATATCGAGCACAGCTGGCAGCACTCCGCGCGGCATCTCGGCCGGCACCTCGGGCTGTGGCCCCACCTGAGCCAGCCGTGCGCTGATGGCACGGTCGTAAGCCGCCGTCGTCTCGAACGCCTGCTTGGCCAGACGCCATTTCGTGTCCCGCGAAACGGCGCCCTGCACGCGCAGTTCGTCGAGGATCGGGGCGTAGTCGGCGGGTGAAGTCAGAATAGCCACGTCCTGCCAGTTCTTGGCGGCCGAACGGATCATGGTGGGGCCGCCGATGTCGATGTTCTCGATCAGTTCTTCAAGCGGCGCGTCCACGCGTGCGGCGATTTTTTCGAACGGATAGAGGTTGACCACCACCATATCGATCGGCTCGATGCCATGCTCGCGCAGGGAAGTCGCATGACCCAGGTTTTCGCGGACCGCGAGAATCGCCCCGGTGATCTTCGGGTGCATGGTCTTGACCCGGCCGTCGAGCATTTCAGGGAAACCGGTTACGTCGCTGACGTCGCGCACCGCGATGCCGGATTCGCGCAGCAGGCGGGCAGTGCCGCCGGTGGAAATGAGATCGGCGCCGAGCTCCGCCAGCCCGCGCGCGAATTCGGACACACCTGTCTTGTCGGTAACGCTGATGAGGGCCCGCACGCTCTGATTATTTCGCAGGGCTTGTTATGCCGCGCACTCTCCGCGCCCAAGCTGCAGCGAGAAGTCGTCCGTATCGCCCCAATCCTTATAGATATCGGGGTCGGTGTCGGGCGGTTTAACCAGGTCCGCCAGGTGAGCCCGGAAGAACTCGACCTTGAAGCGAAGCACGTAATTGCGGAAGGTCTCGCCTTCGCGCCGGTTCTGCTGGTAGTGGGCAAGAATGCGCTGGACCGCAACGGTGGCCAGTTTCGCCGGCATGCTCTGGATCTGCAGACCGAAGCGCATGACGCCCTGCTCGTCGTAACCGCCGCCGAGTAACAACTGGTAGAACGGGACTTCCTTCTTGACCCCGCCGACGTCGACCTTGCGCGCATTGCCGTAGAAGCCTATTTCAGCCGTCCAGTGCTGGCCGCAGGAATTCGGGCAACCGCTGATGTTGATCTGCAGCGCGCGCAGAGCCGGGTCGTCATAACCGAGCGCCAGGTCATGCATCGCATAACCGAGGTTCATGGACTTGGTCAGCGCCAGATTGCAAGAATACGCGCCGGGGCATGTGACCACGTCCTGCAGTTCGTGCGCGCCCGGCGTCCCGAGCCCGATGGCCTTCAGGGCGGCGTGCACGCGCGGAAGGAATCCGAGCTGTACGAAGCCGAGCACCAGGTTCTGCTCCACGGTGACGCGCAGACAGCCGTCGCCGGCTTCGCGCGCGATCTTCGCCAGTTCCCGCATCTGCGAACTGACGAGGTTGCCCTGATCGATTCGCACCGTGACCATGGCGTAACCGGTCTGCTTCTGTTCCTCGACGTTCGATTCGAGCCAGCGATCAAACTCGGGATCACCCGAGGCGCTCTTGTTCACCACCGGCAGCAGCGCGCCGTTGCCGAGCGGCAGAGGTTTGCTCAAATAACCGCCGAAACCTTCGGGAACCGTTTCGGGCGTGGCGATGCCGCCGTTTTCCAGAATATCGGCGTATTCTTTATCGATCTGCTCTTTCAGCCACTCGAACCCTCGCTCACGCATCACGAACTTGAGCCGCGCCATGTTGCGGTTCTTGCGATTGCCGTACTGATTGAAGACGCGCAGCACCGCCTCGATGCGGTTGACGACGCGCTCGACCGGCAGGAACTCGTCGAGCAAACGCGCTTCGACCGGCAGGGGACCGAGGCCGCCTCCGACGACGATGCGGAAGCCCTTCTTGTCATCTTTAATGACCGCTTTGAGGCCCACGTCGTGGATCGCGGCGATGGTGCAATCGGAGTCGGTGCACCCGTCGAAGGCGATCTTGAACTTGCGGGGCATGGCGTCGGTCAGGCTTTTGCGCAGAAACGCGTACGCGACCTGCCGCGAATATGGACGCACGTCGAAAACTTCATGCCGTGTCAGGCCGGCATAGGGACAGGCTGTGACGTTGCGGACGGTGTTGAAGCAGGCTTCGCGGCTGGTCATACCGACGTCGTGCAGCATGTGCATCGCGTCGGCGAAAGAGATCAGCGGGACGAAGTGGAACTGCATGTTCTGCCGGGTGGTGAGGTGGCCTTTGCCGCCGCCGCAGAAATCGGCGACGTCGGCGAGGCGTTCCAGTTGCGCGGCCGTGAGCATGCCGCCGGGCACTTTCGTGCGCATCATCTGGACACCGGCCTGGCGCTGGCCGTAGCAGCCGAAGCGCAGACGGTAGGAGCGGAAGTCGTCGTCGGTGATCCGGCCGGCGAGGAATTCCTCGGCTTTGGCCCGGAACTCTTCGATTTCGGTGCGGACGGTGTGATCGTGCTGTTGTTGGAACGCGTTAGCGGCAACGGGGACGTCTAGGAGGGAGGAATCGGTGTGAGGCACTGGAATACTCCGTATTCTCTATCGAGAATAGCACGGATGGTTATCGAGGCTTATGCCCGGGCGGCACGTTGCAGTTCCGCGGCGTGGCGCAGCGCTTCCGGCGTGAGTGTCTGGCCGCTCAGCATCCGCCCGATTTCTTCCGTGCTCGCTGCCGCCTCCAATTCTTCGATCTCGGCGACTGTCCGGCCCGATCGTTCGAATTTGCCCACCCGATAATGATGGTCCGCAAAACAGGCGATCTGCGGCAGGTGCGTGACACACAACACCTGATTCTCCGCCGCCAGCGCCTTCAGACGGCGCGCCACACCCTCGGCCGCGCGGCCGCCGATCCCCGTGTCGATTTCATCGAAAACCAGCGTGCGTACCGTCTCGGCGCGTCCGCCGATCAGGCAGGTTTTCAACGACAGCGCGATTCGCGACAGTTCGCCGCCGGACGCGACCCGGTCCATCGGCCGCGGGTCCTCGCCAGCGTTCGGCGATACCAGGAACTGCACGTGATCCGCACCCGTCTCCGACCAGTTGGCGCCCTCAACTGAAATGCGGAAGATCGTCCGGTCCATCGCCAGCGGTTTCAGTTCCTGCTCGACTCGTTTCGCCAGGTCCAGCGCCGCCGCTTTCCGGCGCGCGGACAGATCCCCGGCAGCTTGCTCATACCGCGCCGCGAGCTTTTTCCGCTCGCACTTCAGCCCTTCCAACCGTTCCCCGGCGTTCTCCACCTCGGCGATCTTTCGCGCCACATCATCCTGGAACGCGAGAATGTCGGCCACCGATTTGCCATACTTCCGCTTCAGCTTGTCAATCGCTTCGAGACGCACCTCGATCTCCTCCAGACGCGCGGGATTTGCTTCGACCCGGCCGAGGTAATCGCGCAGAGAATACGACACGTCCTGAATTGCGATCAACGCGGGCTCGATCGCCTGGCGCATCGCGGCCATTTGCTCATCAACCTTCGCCAGTTCGTCGAACCGCTTCGCCGCCGCACGCACCAGCGAAAGCGCCGACTCGGGCGATTCATACAGCGACTCGAACGAAGCCGCGGCCGTCTCGAGCAGGCGTCCCGCATTCTGCTGCACACGGCGCTCGGCGTCGAGTTCCAGATCTTCTCCCGCGCGCAGTTCCGCCGCTTCGATCTCGCTGCGCTGAAATTGCCAGAGGTCGAGAAGACGGAGCTTCTCCTGGTCCGCATGCTCCAGCGCTTCGATCTCGCCTGTAACGCGCTTCCAGTCCGCAAACAGATTTCGCACTTCAGTCCGCTGAGCGCTCGCTTTTGCGTACGCATCGAGCATTGCCATCTGGGAGGCGGGTTCAAAAAGACGCTGCTGATCGTGCTGGCCGTGAATGTCGCCGAGATGCGGGGCGAGGTCCCGCAGCAGGGCTACCGACGCGGGCCGATTGTTGACATAGACCCGGCTCTTGCCGTTGGCCTGGATTTCGCGGTCGAGCAGCAGTTCGCCGTCTTCTGTGTCGAATCCCGCGTGCCGTAGAATTTCGTGCGCCGCAGGCCCGATTTCGAAGATCCCCGAAACCCGCGCGCGTTCCTTGCCCGAACGAATCATGTCGGCGGAGGCGCGGCCGCCCAGCAGCAGGCCCAACGCGTCCACCACGATCGATTTGCCGCTGCCCGTCTCGCCCGTGAGCAGATTCAAACCCGCATGGAACCGCACCCGCAGGCGTTCCACGACGGCATAATCTTCAATCGAGATTTCCTGCAGCATCCGATCCGATTATAAGGGCGGATTGCAGAACCTATTGGCGCAAACTGACCTTGTCAGCCACGGGGAAATCAGCGGGGACTTTCTGCGTGACCTTGCCGGTCGCGGCCCACTCGGTACCCCGCTGAAAGGTGGTGATGAATCCGACGCAGTCAAGCGCCGGGATGTCGTGCCCGAGTGTGGTGTGGAAGATCCGGCCCTTGCCGAAGTTCAGGACCATCAGGATGGGTTCATCGCGGCCAGTGCCATGGTTGGAGGGATCGGAGTGGGCCGTGGCGAGGACGGTCATGTTGCCTGGCCCTCGAAGGGTGGCGTAAAGCTCGTCACCCGCATGCATCCACACCGGGG
Organism: Terriglobia bacterium; assembly: GCA_963788485.1. Classification (GTDB taxonomy): domain Bacteria; phylum Acidobacteriota; class Terriglobia; order Bryobacterales; family Bryobacteraceae; genus BOG-234. The sequence continues at coordinate 16,876 of CAWBIS010000126.1, read as the reverse complement.
GAAGGCCCTTCATGATCGGATGGTCGGGATCGCGGGTGGTCACCTGGAAAGGAAGTCGCGCGCCATGGGATCCCGCGTGCCCGGGGGCAGTGTCGGAGACCAGCTTGCCGTCACGGAAATACCAAAGCGGTCCGGCCGATTCGGTTCGATTGCGCCAGCCGCCGACGCCGATCATTTCGTTCCAGGCCTGCCATGCGGGGAAGGCGTTGTCGGCGGCGTGAACGGTCACCATACCCCCGCCATCGCGCATATATCGTTCAAATGAATCTTTCAACGCGGCCGGCCAGTCGGGCGCATCATAGTTGAAAACGACTACCTGATACTTCCCGAATTCCGGCTTGAACCCGGCGAGGCCTCCGCCGGCGGACGGCGGAGCGGTGACAACATCCACCCGAAAAAGGCCAGTCTCCTCCAGGTCGCGCTTCAGGACCGGCGTGATCGCGCGCCAGTCATGGTAAGCGCCCGCGCTCTCGCCGTCAAGCAGCATGACCCGAATGGGGCCGGCGGCGGACGCGGGAAGAATCAGGCCGAAAATGGCAATGGCGAGAAGAGCGCGGGTCATCGGGATTACAGATTCACTTTCTCACAATTTGCCCGGCCTGCGCGCTTTCACGCAGGCGAGTCCCGAGCTGCCCGATAACTCCTTGATCGCCAATATCAATGCATGGCAGCGAAGGTGCCCCCTTAAAAGCAAATGAGACTTGTCTGTGGTGAGCCGGCGGGGCAATTCCCCGTAAGCCAGACCGCGGAGCAGACAGAACCGCCTCTGGTGGTGGATCTCGACGGGACATTAATCAAGACCGATCTTTTGATCGAATCGCTGCTGTCCTTGATCCGCAAGCAGCCGTTGTACCTCTTTCTATTGCCATTCTGGATGGCGAAAGGCCCAGCGTCGTTCAAACATGAAGTCGCGCGACGAATTTCACTCGACATCGCTGCCCTGCCGTGGCGAACCGAATTCCTCGAAGATCTCTGGCTGCAGCGTGGCGACGGGCGCTCACTCATTCTGGCAACCGGCAGCGACATGGCTCTTGCCCGGCCGGTGGCCGACCGTTTGAAGCTCTTCGATCTGGTGCTCGCGAGCGACGGAATCATCAACCTCTGCGGCGAGGCCAAGCGCGATGCCCTGGTGAGCCGTTTCGGCGAAAAGGGCTTCGACTATGCCGCCGACGGCGGCGGCGTGGCGCGGCGCGACCTCGTGGTCTGGCGTTCTGCTCGCAGAGCCGTGCGCGTGAAACCGGCTCACAAGCAGGGCCTGGCGATGCGCCTGAAGGCCCTTCGGCCCACGCACTGGCTGAAGAACCTGCTGGTCTTCGTGCCCGTTTTCGCGGCGCACCGGTCGCATGAGCCTGCTCTGCTGGCAAAGTCTTTCGTGGCTTTTATTGCCTTCGGTCTGTGCGCATCGAGCGGCTACCTCCTGAACGACCTGATCGATCTCGACGCCGATCGGCATCATCCCCACAAGCGTCTCCGCCCTTTTGCCGCGGGCGATCTGCCTCTGTCTTATGCCATGGGGCTGATTCCCGCGCTCGTCCTCCTCGGATGGCTGCTGGGCGCATCGATCTCTCCACTGTTGCCGGTCATGCTGGCGGGCTACTTCATTCTCAGCGCGACGTATTCGCTGCATGTCAAAAAGGTTGCGATTCTCGACGTGCTGTTCCTCGCCGGACTCTACACGGTGCGGATCATGGCCGGTTCGGCGGCGGCCGGCATCTGGTCGTCGCAGTGGCTGCTGGCGTTCTCGACGTTCCTTTTCTTCAGCCTGGCGCTGGTCAAGCGGTATAGCGAACTGGCGATCATGAAGCGCATCGACGGCGAAACTGCCAAAGCGCGATCCTACGAACTGAGCGATGCCGAACTGCTCGCTGCGATGGGAGTCTCGAGCGGATTTCTTTCGGTTCTGGTGCTCGCTTTATATATCGCCAGCGAGAAAGCCCAGACGCTTTATGCGCAGCGTGGGCTCCTCTGGTTTCTGTGTCCGCTGATGCTTTACTGGATCGGCCATGTCTGGCTCACAGCGCATCGCGGCAGGATGATCGACGATCCGGTGGTCTTCGCCATGCGCGACCGGATCAGCCGAATTCTGTTCCTTCTGATGACGCTCACCGCCGTGCTGGCTTTATGATGATCCTCCGGTTCACTTCCATTCTGTTCGCCGCCACGGGACTCCTGAGCGTCGGCCTGATGGAGGAGCAGAAAAAGCAATACGAGGCGGAAGTCCCCAGGACGATTCTGGAACTACAGCAGTTCCGCCAGACCAGTTCGATAAAGATCCATGCGCCGGGGGGAAAAGAAGATCTGGTCACGCTGATCAATCTGAACCCCGATATCAACGTCTGGTATGTACTGCGGCTGGGCACCAGGCTCGGCGAAGACCCGTGGCATCTGGAGAACGCCAATCCGGGCGGCGCGCGGTTGCTTCTCGATGAAAAGTTCCCGTTGGGAATCGTCATCGCCGAGGGTGAGAAGCGAATCTCCTGCGATCTGTGGGGAACGAAGGTGCTCGATCAGGGCAGAGCTTCGCAGATTACTTACTATCCGCTTTGCGATGGGCGTGTTTATCTGCGAAATTCCGCCAAAGGACATCGAACCGCGCTCGAAACCGCAACCGAGTTTCTGCGCGATCAGGTCTGGGGCGGCGAGAAAGTGATCGTGTTGTTCCACCACCTGATGGCCGATCGTTATCGCGCGACCGGAGAGCCTGAAACAGGTCCGGCCGCGAAGGAGCAGAGCCGGCCCGGCGAGGGTCCGCCGCCGGCGCTGATCGACAACCAGTATGCCGGGCGAAAAGTGGCCGCCTGGAATCTGGGGATCGCTCTCGACCCGGACGAGAACAACGAGTTGATTCCCGGAAACTGGTACAACGCAGCCGGGAACCCTGGCATTTATGTGAGTATTCTGCAGCCGAACTTCATCGCTCCGTCGATTTTGCAGAGCTATCCGAATGTGGTGAATCATCTCGACAGCGTCGAGGCTGCATCGCTCAGTTATGTGATCGCGTTCGACCTCGAGAGCTTCGATCTCAGCTTCGCCCTGGGAACCGAGCATCCCGAAGTGAACTGGTCAGATCGAGCCACCGGATCGATGAAAGACCCCCGTCTGCCCGGCCCCGACGGCATCGGAACTATCGCACCGCTCATCTCGACCGGCCTGATCCGGCCGGATATCGGCCGGAAGACGGTCGCCGCATTCACCGGCGGATTCAAGCGCGCGCATGGCGCATTCCGCTACGGCGACCTCGCGCTGCGGAATCACGGGAGCCACTACGGGTTCATCGAAAGCGGCGTCGTATTCAGCAAACTGCAGCCAGGCCTCGCCACCCTGTTCGTGCTGGGCGATGGCAGGGTCGAGATGAAAACGTGGACGGAAGCGGATAACGCGCTGCTCGGCGGAATCAAATTCGCGCGGCAGAACGGCGTTCCGCTGATCGACGCCGGCATTCCCGGCGCTTTGGTTGGGCGTTGGGGGCCGGGGAACTGGTCTGGCTCGGAAGACGAAAAATTGCGCACCATCCGCGCCGGGGCGGCAATCCGCACCAGTCATGGCAAGCGCTTTCTCATCTACGCGGTGTTTTCCGATGCCACGCCATCGGCGATGGCGCGGGTCTTTCAGGCCTACCAATGCGATTACGCCATGCTTCTGGACATGAACGCCCTTGAGCATACTTATCTGGCCGTTTACAGAAGATCGGGCGCGGAACTAGCCGTGGATCACCTCATTAAAGGAATGAGTGAGCTGGATAAGTCGGCGTCCAAAGAAGACGTTCCGCGATTTCTGGGCTTCTCGGATAACAGGGATTTCTTCTATGTGACGCGCCGCGGCGCGAGGGAGTTGAAGCGATGAAAGTTCCGTTCGTTTTTATTCTCGGCCTGTTGGGATTTCCGGCATTGGTGGGATTCGGCGCTTCACCCGGGACCACATCGACTGTGCGGGAGGAGAATGAAATTCTGTTTCAGCAACTGAATCAGGTGCGCGGCCTCTCGGATAGTCAGATTGACGCCATTCGCCGGATTTTCGAAAGCTCCGGTTATATCTGCCAGGGGAACCCGGCCGTCACCAGGCATCCGGTCACGCCGCAGCAATGCCAGGCGAAGCTGAAAGAGCAGGGAATCGTATACGAGAATCCACGATTTGAGAAGATCTGCGGGGGCAAGTATCTGGCGCCGCTCTACGACCCGGCAACGCAGCGCCCGGAAGACGCAAAGGTCTGTATCGATCAATTCGAATTCCCGGATATTCCGTGTGCTTATCCGGTGGTGTGGGTGAAGGCACGCGAGGCGGCGGAGATCTGCTGGGCCGAAGGCGAGCGTCTGGCCGATGCGCATGAATGGGAAGGCGCCTGCGAGGGCGACCTGCAGCCTCCGGATTATCTTTTCGATCTGGTAAAGGGCTTAAGCCCGAACGCCGCCGTGGAACGCATGCGCGCCGCGCACAATCGGGCTTTCGAGGCGACCAAAAGGTGGAGCTACGGGCCTCAGTACCAGCGCGGCATCTGCGCCACTTCGAGCACGAAGACAGCCGGCTGTAACGGCGGAAGCTGGACCGGCTGCGGTTCGAATACATTTCCGGCGGGAGACTTTCCGGCTTGCCACAGCCCGCTCGATGTCTATGATCTGAACGGCAATGCGGCCGAGCATATGAACCTGCCTCTGAATGAAGCCGAGATGTCAAGCCGCGGCAGCCGCGAACTGGGCTACACGGAAATGAAAGGCAGCTGGTTTATCTTCGATACTTATCGGGCGCACGAAGACTGGTGCCGCTGGCGCGCACCTTTCTGGCATGGAACAAGAGTCATGGATGAACACAGCCACGCCAACTATCACCTGGGATTCCGGTGCGTCAAAGACGTAAAGAAGTAGCCTGCTTTGCGCCAAACCACGCAATGCTGCGTACCGGAGCAAGTTAACTTGTTATTCGATAGTTCCTGCGGCCTGGCTTGTGGCGTGCCTTACACCTTGGCAACCAGTGCGGTTCGCACAGAAAGGAGCACCACGATGAATAAACGCAACGCAACAGCCTGGATCATGCCCGTGGCATTTCTGCTGACAGGCTTCGCCGGCGCCGGCGCCATGGCGAAGTCGATTGAAGCTTCAGATTCGGAGCAGGTTGCGAGCCTGCTGTCCGAGGCCAAGACCCTCGCGTATCAGGTGAAGGAAGACGCGCAGACGATGGAGAGCTTCACGCGCATGAATGTCAGCTGGGAAACCCACAAAGTTGCGGTCAATCAGATCAGGGAGCACGTCAATGCGCTCGGACGTCTGGTGGCGAAGCTGAAAGCCGCCAGAGACATCGCCTCGCCCTGGCAGAGGACTGCGATCGACCGCATCAATCCTTACCTCGATGAACTCGGCGGTTACACGTCGGCTGTCATCGAGCATCTCAACGGAGACAAGAAGCGCAACATCAGCGAATACCAGGACTACCTGGAAGCCAACGCCGATTATGCCTCGGATCTCTGCAATATGATTTCGGATTTCGTCGATTATGGGAAGACTCGGCAACGGATGGACCGGCTGTCGACGAAACTGGAAGTCGCTCACTAACCACTAAAGCGGATACGCGATCAGCGGACGAGGCGGCTTTCCAATCCGCCGCAGGTGCCAACCTGCCCTACCATTGACTGCAGGACTGGTTGCCGGCCGCGCGCGTCATCAGTTCACGAAGATCGGGAATAGGGCCCTCATCGCTGAGGGCCCTCGCCATTGCCGGGTCCTGCAGGACGTCATAAACAGAGCGCGCCCGGCCGTTCACGAGCACCGTTTCACTCACCAGACGAATTCCGTGGCTATAGTCGGCATAACAGGCGCCGTGAACCGTACTCAAGGGCTGGATAGGCAAACCGGTAAGCCGGTGCCAGCCGTATATGGCAATCTTTCCGGGATTGCGGTCCAGAAGATTGGTCAGAACAACGTCCTTTTTGTGGCCGGATACGAGTGCGCCCGGCATCACGCCCAGAGAGCGAGCCTGAACGTCGATCTTTTCGTTATGAATCCGGTAGTAATCGGTCGATCTCATCTGTGGACCCGCTGTCATGGGTTCGGGTGAAAAGTGGTATGCGGCCTGGCGGTAAATCGCATCCACAATCTTCTTCGTCGGCAGGATGAATCCCATGCGGCTCGCGACTGTGGTGGCGGTGTAAAGGTTCATGGGAATGCGCAGGAAATCCTCGTCCGATCCGATCGCAAGATACTCCGGCATAACGAACACAGTCGCTGTCACCGGCTGTCCCGCGGGGGGTTGGTACCTGAGTTCCACGGGAACCAGGTTCCGCAGAAATACAGGCAGATCGCCCGCGAGGATTTCTTTCAGAATTGCCTGCTCTCGCTGGCGGGAATCCATCGTCGACACCCATGTGGCGAACTGCGACCCGGTGAGAGCCCGTGGCGGCGGCGCGGGAATCTTCATGGTGAGCCCGCCGGGCAGATTTGCCGCTATCGTGCAGGGGACCGCAATGAGCGATAAGCCCAAAAGCCCCAGCGCGGAGCGGGGCGAAAGATTAAGAAAACTCAATGTGAGCTATTATACACAGAATCGGCAGAGAAGATTTCGGATCAATAGGCCGTGAAGAGTTTTCCCCACTCGGTGTCGAGCGCCTCCCGCACCCGGCGCCGGCCTACGAAGTTGTACCAGTAGACATCGTGATAGAGCCTTGAGGCTGCGTAGGACCACGGGGCGATCCATGTACGCAACAGCAGATGCTCAAGCGGTTTGAGCGGACCCCAGTAGATCATCTTCTGACCCCGGCTGGCGAAGGTATTGCTGTTTGCGTCGAAGTGAAAATTCACATTCGAGATATCTTCTCCCGCGATCTCGATTTCGCGAACATCCCCGCAGCCGAGACCGCGTTCGTGGGCGAGCCGGATGAATTTGATCGACAGCGGATCGAATCCCATCATCTTCGCCGCGACAGCGTCAATCGCGACCATGTCTCCGCTGGCCAGAATGTAATTCTCGACGTGCGGCACCATGCAACGCGGCCCGGGTCCATCGCCGGCGAAGGTTCCGTCCATGACGGCGAAAATGCCCGGATGGATCTCCTTCTGGATGGCAAGCAGGTCGACGAGGGTCTCATGGATTACGCTGTGGGTCCAATGGCGCTTTTCGAAGAGCAGCCCGCCAAAGGCATTCTTCATCGCGCCGGTGATTTTCGTGAAGACATGAGTCTTCATGGTGGGCAGGTGGATGATATTCGAACCAACCAGCCGCCTCGGGATACGGATTCCATCGGGGTAGATTTTATCCAGCGCCAGCATCGGAGCCTTCGGCTCGTAGTGAATCCACTCCTCACCCTGGTCGTAGAGATGAATGTTGCGCAGACCGTATCTATCCACGACGACTTGTTTGTGTTTATTGGCGATTTCGCCCTCGCGAGCGTCGACCACCACGGTCCGGTTATGGCAGCCGTAAAGCTTCTCCCGGCAGTAGCCATCCTCCAGTAGCGTCGCGATCACTCCATCGAGCTGCCACGGCGTGGTGGAGCAGGCGGGGTAAAAATGCTGCCAGCTGACATTGATCTTGAGCGCGGTCTCCCTGTCTTTGGGAAGGAACCGCTGATAACAGGCGAGACGCATCAAACGCCCGTAATCGGCGATAACCGTGGCGGGCGCCGTCTTGAGGACCGCGACCCGGGATCTTTCCATGAGAAGCCCCTTTAGTCGATGGGTATGACGAGATTGACCTGGGGACTTTTCGACGAGTTGAACTTGCTCAGGGTCTTCGATTCGGACCACCAGGTCTTGTATCGGGCTCGGAGAGTGTAGTCGACATCGTCGTTGAGACCGTTGAAGTGATAGAAGCCGTCCTTGTGCGTGATATACGACCGTACAGACAGGTTGCGGGTGTTTTCCAGCTGCACAACCACGCCTGGGAGGGTATTGCCTCTCTTGTCCGTAACAATACCGTTAACCGGGCGCGGGTTGTATTGCGCTCCGCACGGAACCCACGTGAGGAGCGCAATAGCGGCAATGAAAACAACGTTCCGGATCATAGCCGTCCTATTCGGTGCCTCCGACCCAGACTTTGGCCGGCGCCATGAGTTCCAGATTCAGCGATACCGGGTGAAGATACAGATCCCGCAGGCCGGCCCCGGATGCGGGATCGAAGACAACCGTCATCAGATACTGATTGTCGAGATGCTCGGCGATGTCGTCGAGGAACGGCACTATCGTCTCCATCGCACTATGAGTGACGAAATATGCCTCGCCGCCGGTTTCGTAGCATAAGTGCGATAACTCAACTACGCCGTTATCGACGCTTCGCCACTCCTTTTTGGCGTAATCGGCCACGGGGTGGTAGATCGCGTATACCGAGACGTTCGCGCGTTGCGCGGCGGCGATCGCGGTATCGGCGTCTCCGCACCCTGCCGCGCCATCCGGCGTCACCGCGATCCCGCTTGTGATCATCAGTACCTCGCGCCGCTCGACTCCCGCCGGCCAGCCTCGTATGAGGTCGGAGAGGGCGCAATAGGGATTACCCGGTTTGCTGCCCGCCGGCGCGCGAAGCGCCTGGGAGATCGCCTCATGGTCCGTTTCCGGCGTGGCGGCGATCTTCAGTTCTCCATCCCGGATGAAAGCCAGTCCGAGGGCCGTCGACGGCGACTGCGCTTTCACGAAATTGCGCAGTTCCTGAAGCTTCCCGCCGAAATCGTAGTTCGCGGCGTCGTCGATCAGAATGTAAAGCTGCTTTCCGCCGTAGAGCGGGGTAATGGCGGTGATGCGCATCGATTCCGAAGGGCTGAGATCCACGATCCTGAGAATCTGCGGTTTGTGATTCATGTGATCGGCCACCGTCACGACGATCCGTGCTTCGACTCCGCCATTAATTCGATCGGCGGCATTGGCGCAGACGGAAAGCCCGCTGATTGCCGCGAGGACCGCGATGGTTCGCGTAAACATAAGTCGACTCCTTTCGCCTCTGGTCGCCTATCTCTGGATGGACCGGAGGTATTCGGTCAGATTGTGTTCCTTCAGCTTCAGCAGAGTATCGTCGCGCTTCATGTCGTGGAAGAAATCTCCCCAGATGGGCATGTCTCGCGACCCGTGCGCGGCGTTGACTTCGTAGCCATCGATGATGTTTGTCACCCGAAAATCGGGGAATTTGCCGCCGTTACGTTTGCTGATCGTCGTCAGATCCGAGGGCCGGCGTTTCATCGCCTCCGCAGCCGGGCCTTCGCCTCTGCCGTCGACACCGTGGCAAGTGGCGCAGTACAACCGGTATAGCTCGGCTCCGGCGGTGACGTCGTTATGGGCGAGAAAGGCCGCGTCCGGACCTTCGTTGTTCTGGGCGAATGCGATCAGCGAAACACCGGCTATCGCGATGGGAACCAGCACCGCTGATTTCCTCATTATTGGTTTCTCCTCTGAATGCTGCACCTGGTTGAAAGCAAACGATGCGCCATTCGAAAACACGCGAGGAGTCGGCCTAAGCCTTGAAATCCGGATGGGCGGTGGGCCAATTCGAGCATGACTGCGCGATTTCGCGCCTTTATCCCGCAAGAAGTTGCAAAAACATGGATTCTCTCCCTGGAAGTTCATTTGCGTTCTTACCAGTGCCGTGAAGGGAATTCTCAAGCTCGCCTACAAACTCCTGGTGAACGATAAAGCCAAATTCACCGCGCTGCTGGTGGGAATAACGTTCGCAGTCTTTCTGATGGTGGCGATGACGTCCCTGTTTGCCGGAGTCCTCTATCGCGCTTCGGCGACTGTGATCAACATCGGCGCGTCCATGTGGGTCATGGATCCTTCGGTGCAGACGGTCGCGAATACGATCGGCATCCCGGATTACGTGCTGGACGCGGTGCGCAGCATGCCGGGAGTGCATTACGCAGTGCCGCTCTACTCGGGCGGCGCTCTGGTGAAACTGGCCGATGGAACCTACCAGGCGGTGACCGTGGTGGGGCTGGACGACAACAGCCTGCTGGGCCGCCCCCGGCTTCTCGAGGGCCAGATCGAAGACATTTATGGCGAGAACGCCTTTCTCGTCGTCAAGGACACCGAATTCCCCAAAATGGAGAATCCCGCGGTCGGCACCGAATTTGAGTTGAACGAGCACCGCGGCGTTATTACGGGCATCGCCAAAGTCGCCAGCAGCGGTCTGTTTGGCGTGCCGACGCTGTACACAACGTACGAGCGAGCGCTGCAATACATCCCCAATCCGCGTTTCACCATTTCCTACGTGCTCATCGAGCCCCGGAGCCCGGCGGACGTGCCCGAGATCCAGCGGCAAGTGAAGGCGCTCGGCTATATGGCGCTGACCAAAGCGGGATTCATGGGCCGGATTTCGGATTTCTACATGTTCCAGACCGGACTCGGCATGAACCTGCTGATCATGACCGTGATGAGCTTCATCGTGGGCCTTTCGATATCGGGCCAGACCTTTTACACCTTCGTGCTGGAGAACCTGGAAAAGTTCGGCGCGCTCAAAGCCATGGGTGCAAAGAGCAGGGAACTGATCTTCATGATCCTGTTTCAGGCAAGTTTCACCGCGCTCACGGGATATGGTCTGGGCATCGGGCTATGCGCGGGGACGATTGCGTTGGCCAAGATGAGACTGCCCGACTACGCCGCCATGATCACTTACTGGAACCTGGAACTGGCCTTCGTAATGGTGGTGATCATCGCGGCGGTTTCGGGCTATTTCGGAGTGCGGAAGGTTCTGCGGATCGAGCCCTTCGACATCTTCAGAGGCTGACATGGGAGCTGCCGCCATCAAAGCGACGAATGTCGACAAGTGGTTCGGTGAAGGCGAGGCCCGCACCTCGGCTTTGAAAAGCGTTTCGATCGAAGCCATGTTCGGCGAAATGCTCTATATCGTCGGACCCTCCGGCAGCGGCAAAACCACTCTCCTCAGCGTGCTCTCGGGCATCCTGCGGCCCGATGGCGGCAGCGTTTCCGTCGAAGGCGTCGAGATCTGGAAGCTGAGCGGCGATCAACTGGCCGAATTCCGCCTGAAGAGGATTGGATTCGTGTTTCAGGATTTTCATCTGTTTCCCCGCTTGACCACGGTCGAGAACGTGGCAGTGCCGCTGATTCTCAGGAAAATGCCCTGGGCAAAAGCGATCGAGGAAGCGCGCAAATACCTGGACATCGTGGGCCTGAAATCGCGCGCCGAACTGCCGCCGGTGAAGCTGAGCGGCGGCGAACAGCAGCGCGTTGCCATCGCGCGCGCAATCGCGGGGCAGCCCGACATCCTGATCATGGACGAACCGACCGCCTCGCTCGACGGCGATACGGGCAACGCCATCGTCGGCTTCGTCAAAAAAAACGTGCTGAACGAAAAGCGCTGCATCCTGATCGTCACGCACGACGCCAGGATCTACGAGTACGCCACCCGGATTTTGCGGATGGAAGACGGCCGGCTCACGGCCATTGAAAAGGGAGGCGCCGCATCCATATGAGAAAGCTGATATTCGCACTGTCGATTTGCGGACTGCTGGCGGGGTGTCTGGTGGCCTATCTTTCCGCCATCACGCAGCCGCCGCTGCCACCCGCCTTCACGCCGCCCGTGAATCCTTACGCGAAAGGGATCTATGCCGAAGGCATGGTGGAGAGCGATCAGAAGACCGGCGAAAATATCAACGTTTATCCCGAAGTGCTGGGTACGGTGAAACAGATCCTCGTCTCCGAAGGACAGGAGGTGAAAAAGGGCCAGGTTCTGATTCAGCTGGACGATTCCATTCAAAGGGCGACGGTCGAACAACTCGAATCGCAGGCGCAGGCCGCTCAGCATCTCCTCAATGAACTCAAGGCCGAGCCGAGAAAGGAAACTCTCGACGTCAACGAGGCCCAGGTGGTCGCAGCCGAGGCGACGCTGAAGACCGCACGGGACGAGCTCGACAAACAGAAAGCCGCTTACGAGCTGAATCCCAAATCGGTCAGCAAAGACGCGCTGGACACCGCTGCGAACGCGGTTTTAACCGCTGCGACCAATCTCGATGTGGCGAAGAAACAACGCGATCTGACCAAAGCCGGCGCCTGGATCTACGACATCAACAATCAGGAGCGCCAGTACAACGCGCTCTATAAGTCGTGGCTGTCCGCGAGCGCTCTGCTGGGCAAGTACACGCTCCGCGCGCCCGCCGACGGAATCGTCCTGACCGTCAACCCCGCTCCGGGAAGCTTTGTCTCGACGCAGGGCTCGTACGACTCTTATACGCAAAGCATGGATCCCGTGCTTGTGCTGGGAGCGACGGAAGCGCATTTGAACGTGCGCTGCTATGTGGATGAAATCCTCGTGTCGCGGCTTCCGGCCGGGCAGAGCATGAAGGCGCAGATGACCGTTCGGGGCTCCGGCGTGAAGGCGCCACTGAGCTTCGTCCGCGTGCAGCCGTTCATCTCGCCCAAGATCGAACTTTCCGACCAAAGGCAGGAACGGGTGGACGTGAGAGTGCTGCCGGTGATCTTTCGCATCGAGCAGCCGAAGGGATTGCATATTTATCCCGGGGAGTTGGTGGATGTCTACATCGGCGAATAAGAAAACGATCGTCGCGCTGGCCATTCTGCTCGCCGGATGCGCGGTGGGTCCGAAATACGTTCAGCCGGCGGTGGAAACGCCTTCGACTTACAAGGAATTCGAATCCGGCTGGAAAGCAGGTCAGCCGCGAGACGACGAGATTCGTGGCAAATGGTGGGAAATATTCGAGGATCCGCAGTTGAACGCCCTCGAAGAAAAGGTGGATGTCTCGAATCAGAATATTGCGGCCGCCGCCGCGGCTTACACGGCCGCCCGGGCGGCGGTGAAAGAGGCGCGCTCGCAGTATTTCCCAACCGTGACCGCGGGTGCGAGCATCACGAACCTCCACTTTGTACAGCCGTCACTCGGGGCTCCCGTCGGCGGCACCTATACGGAATACTCCGTACCGGTTCAGGCATCGTGGGAGCCGGATTTCTGGGGCCGCGTCAGAAACACCGTCAGGGCGAGCGTCTATGCGGCTCAAGCCAGCGCCGCCGACATTGAGAACGTGCGTCTGGCGGCTCAGGCCGATCTTGCGGCCGATTATTATGAACTTCGCGCCCAGGATTCGCTCCGGCAGTTGCTCGATTCCACAGTCGCGGCCTACGCCGAGGCTCTCGAACTGAATCGGGATTTATACCGATCGGGCCTCGGGTCCGACGAGGCGGTCGAACAGGCCGAATCGCAATTGCGGACAGCGCAGGCGCAGGCCGGAAACATCGGCGTTCAGCGCGCGCAATACGAACACGCCATCGCTCTTCTGATGGGAAAACCGGCGTCGACGTTCACGCTATCGTCTGAGACGTTGAATGCACAGCTTCCCACGATCCCACCCGGGATTCCCGCCCAACTTCTGGAGCGCCGGCCCGATATTGCGGCGGCCGAACGCGCCGTAGCCCAGGCCAATGCGCAGATCGGCGTGGCCCGGGCGGCTTACTATCCGAACATCACTTTGAGCGCGTCGGGCGGACCTGAGAGCCTCTCCATTACCAGCCTCCCCAGCCGCTTCTGGTCCGTCGGGCCCGCGCTGGTCGAAACCGTCTTCGATGGCGGATTGCGTAAAGCCACGGTTCAGCAGTTCCGCGCCGCTTACGATCAGACGGCCGCGAATTACCGGCAGACCGTGCTCACTGCGTTCCAGGAAGTGGAGGACAACCTGGCGGCGCTGCGGATTCTGGCGCAGGTGATCGGACAACAGGACGCTGCCGTGGAGACAGCGGCTAAGGCGCTCGACGAAGAGACGGCGCGTTACCGGGGCGGGCTCGACCCTTACCTGAACGTTTTGTCGGCCCAGGTCGCGCTGCTGAATGCGCGGCTCACGGCGGTGAATTACCGCGAGCAGCAGATGGTGGCAGGCGTCGAACTGGTCAAAGCGCTCGGCGGCGGTTGGGATACCTCAAAGCTTCCGGCCGAGAAAGCGTTGCGATGAGCGTGGATTCCGGCAATTGGCCTCCGCGATTCGCCTGCGCGATCACGCCTTCCGCGCCACCCAGAGCAGCAACGAGAAAACCAGGATCGGAATCAGCGCCAGCAACGCGTAGTTCAGAACCCGTTTCGGCCAATGAGACTTCCTCTGCTTCCAGTCCTGCAGTTCGGGCCGGTCGGCCACACCCACCTGTTCCTGATGCTCCAGATCCTTCGCGAACTCACGCGCCGTCGCGTAGCGATTCTTCGGATCCCGTTCAAGCGCCCGGTAGATGATCTCCTGCAGCGCGGGCGATATCGAAGGATCGATCTCCCTCGGCGGCGGGGGATTATTCAACAGCCGGTCGTTCATGATGAGAAACGCATTGTTTCCGGTGAACGGCACCCTGCCCGTGAGCATCTCGTAGAGCATCACGCCCATGGCGTAAATGTCGCTGCGCGCGTCGCCCCGTTTGCCCTTTACCTGTTCCGGCGAAATATAATCGGGCGTTCCCATCACGTTCGACAACTTGGCGAACGTGAGCCGGCGCGAGCCTTCGTTCGCGGCAATACCGAAATCGATCAGCTTGATCTCGTCCTGGGCATTCACCATGATGTTCTCGGGCTTCATGTCCCGATGCACCACCCCGTGGGCGTGGATGTAGTCGAGCGCATCGCAGACTCTGGCCGTAAGCCGCGCGGCGCGCTCCGGCGTCAGCTTTCCTTCAGCTGCCAGAATATTGCGCAGCAGTTTCCCGTCCACCCATTCCATCACCATGTAAACGCGGCTTTTTTTGGGGTCTTTGAAGACCTTCATCACGCCGGGGTGTTCGAGCTTCTCGCCGATCTCCTGTTCCCGTTTAAAGCGATCGAAGAGCGAAGGATCCGCTTCCATTTCGGGATGCGGAATCTTGATCGCCACCGTGCGCCCGTTCTCTTCGTCGATGGCGCGAAAAATCGAAGCCATTCCACTGCGGGCGACCAGATTTTCGATGCGGTAATGATCGAGCAGATCACCGGGATGGAGTGATGACATGAATTGGGTATCTTACCGTAGCTTATACGGGCGCCCGCGATACATCCCCATGCGTTCGACGTCGCGCACGCGGATCAATTGCACGCTCACGTTGTCTCCGCCGTCGCGATCGTTGGCCAGCGCGATCAGTTTCGCGGCGGCCGTCTTCAGGTCCGGAGTAAACTGCACGATCTCGCCCATTTCCCTTCCATCCACCGGCCCGTGAAGCCCGTCCGAACAAAGCAGCAGTACATCGTCCACATGCACCTGGCGGTCGCCGATCTCGACGTTCACGAAAAGATCGTTGCCGAGAGAGCGGCTCAGCAGATGCCGTGTCTGGGCCTCCGCCGCCTCCCGGGCCGAGAGCAAACCAAGCCGTACCTGCTCGGCGACGACTGTATGATCCCGCGTGATCTGCTGCGCAAGGCCGTGACGGATGAGATAACAACGAGAATCGCCCACGTGCGCCACCACCACGCGATCGTAGCGAAGAGCGCACGCCACGATTGTAGTGGCCATCCTCGATCCGCCCGGGCTGGACGATCTTCCCAATTCGTATATTCGCGTGTTGGCGGTCTGAACCAGACGCGGCATCAACACCGTGTGCGCCTCGCCTTTGGGCGCAGCCCGGAAACCCGCGATCAGCGTCTCGATGGCCGTCTGTGACGCGACTTCCCCTAGCTCTTCGCCGCCCACGCCGTCCGCCACGGCAAACAGCCAGCCTTGCGTGCGGCCTTCGGTTTCGGAGGAAGGTGAAACATGGCCGGAATAGTCTTCGTTGTGGTCTCTGACGCGACCCACGTCGGACAATTCGGCGAACTCTAAATCGAGCATGGATGAGGTTGAGGTATTCCGCGGTGTTGCGGACCTGGCAGCGCCTGCAAACATGATGCCTCGTTTCTTCCGGGAAAACAAAACGATTCCCCGCGCGGCACCCGGAAGTCCCGAATGCCGGCGCGGGGAATGCGTGCGGTCCGATTAGCGAAAGCCGGTCAGGCAGTCGCGCGATTGGGCGCGTTCACCAGAGTCGTCCTGCCTTTCTTCTTGCTGGACGACATGAAGTAAATCCCGCCATAGATGCCCCAGACAGCGGCTATCCCGAGCGCCGTGAAGGGTTCCAGCTTCGTGCCGTAATTCATGAACGGTCCGATCAGGTAGAACGCCATGCAGGCCAGATTCGCCAGAAGGCCGAAGATGGGGATGAACAGGTGTTTGATCGGGTTATACATGGAATGGCCCTGGAAAGCCACGATGCAGATAATACAGCTCAGCGCATAGAGCAGGAACGTGCCGAAGTTCGATGCCAGCGTGATGGTGATCAGGCTGTTCGGCAGCGCCGCCATAACGTCGTGGGAGGGATAACCGAAGCTGGAGAAGAAGCCCTGCGGCAGAGCCTTGATCGTGGCATCGCTCAACGCGGGGGCGTCGCCGAACAGCATCGAAACCGACAGGCAACCGATAATGGCCGAAACCACCGCCAGGAACCAGATCGCGCGGTGAGGAGTCAGATTCTCGGAGTGCAGCACACCGAAATGCTCCGGAACCTCATCGTCCTTGCCCATGGCATAGGTGACGCGAGCTGCGGTATTCATGCACGAAAGCGTCGTGCCGATGAGAGCCAGCACGACGGTGGCCGCTTCCACCAGCATGAAGATGCGTCCGCCTCCCTGGCCGAAGAACGCGTTGCCAAGGATCACCATCATGTCGCCTATCGGCGCCGAGGAACCCGATGCGTTCTGCATCGTGTATGCGCTGCTCAGGAAGTAATTGGCCGCGAAGTATTCGATGAGATAACAGAACGCCCCCTGCACCAGCAGCGAAGTGACCACCGCGATGGGAACGTCCTTCTTCGGGTTCTTGGCCTCGCCGCCCATGGAGGTCACGGATTCGAACCCGACCAGAATCAGAATGGCCACCGTCGCTTGAATGAACATCCACGCGAAGTTGTGGATTCCGACTACGGAACTGGCGGTGGGGTGCGACAGGAAATTGCCTTTGTCGTCATGC
>CAWBIS010000125.1:0-31437 GCA_963788485.1 Terriglobia bacterium | reverse complement strand
AAGCTTCAGGACGATGACCGTGGCAAAAACGGAAAGCGGAATCGAGAGCATGACGGCGAACGTGGCGCGCCCGTTGCCGAGGAACAGCAGGATCATGATGCCCGTCAACACAAGGCCGGTCAAACCCTCATGCCCGACCGTGTTGATGGCTTCCTTGACGAACACCGACTGATCGAACAGCAGGTCGGCTTTCAGCTGGGAGGGCACGTCGTAAAGATGCGAGATCAGTTCCTTGACGGAGTTCACCACCGCGATCGTGTTCGTGTCTCCGCCCGCCTTCATAATCGGAATGTAGGTGGATTTCTGCCCGCCGACGCGCACGATGTCGTACTGGATCGCGGCGGCATCCTGTGCCTTGCCGATGTCGCTCACGCGGACCCACGAATCGTTTTTCGTTTTCAAGGGTACGTCGTCCAGCTGCTTCATCGTGTCGACGAGGCTGTTGGAGTAAACGTAATAATCGTAGGGCCCGATCTTGACGTCGCCGGCGGGCAGGATGAGGCTCTGATTATTGACCGCATTCACCACATCCATAGGGCTGAGCTGCCGCGAAAAGAGTTTGAACGGGTCGACGTACACCATGATCTGGCGGTACTTGCCGCCGAAAGGCGGCGGAATCTCCGCGCCCTGGATCACCGCGATCTGATTGCGGATCGCGATCTGGGCGTAATCGTGAAGCTGCGACTCGGTCAGGCCGGCGCCGCTGACGCCGACGAGACAGACCGGCTGACTGGAGGCGTCCGATTTTAAAACCACCGGCGGGAGCGTACCGGGCGGAAGACGCTTCAGATCGGCCAGCGCCAGATTGGAAAGCTGCGTCACATCCGAATCGGCGTCCGTGCCCGGCTGAAAAAATACGCGGATCATACTGACGCCGAGCAGCGAATGCGATTCGATATGTTCGATTCCGTTCGCCATCGTGAAGAAGCGCTCCAGCGGAGAGGTGATATCGGTCTCGATATCCTGCGGCGGCATTCCCGTATAAAAGGTGGCCACAATCACCTGGGGCAGGTTGATGGGAGGAAACAGATCCACCGGCATGCTGTAGGCGCCGACAATGCCGATGATCGAAATCACCAGACAAACGACGATGATGAAGTAAGGATTGGAAATCGAGAATTTCGACATGTCTCTGCTCCCGGCCTTCGCGCTTACTGCGCCTTGTCGTTCGACGAGTCGTAGGCGAGCGCTTCCATGGGATGTGGAACTACCTTTTCACCGTCTTTGAGATTGCCGCGGTCGCTGACAATCACCTGCTCGCCCGGGCTTATGCCGCTTGCGACCTCCGCATAATTGGCGGTTTGTATGCCCAGCGTAACCGGACGGCGCATCACGGTCATATCCGGCTGCAGAACCATGACGCTGGTCGTATCCCCCTGGCGGTCGATCGCCTGAATCGGCACGGTGGCGACGCTGCCCCTCTGATTCATCGTCAGGTTCGCTTCCGCGTAGAGACCCGGCACCAGTTTGTAATTCGGATTGGGGACGTTTACTTCCGTATGCAGAGTTCTCGTCTCCGAATTGAGCTGCTCGGAAAAGCGCGCGACTCTGCCGGTAACGGTCGTGTTCAGCGCGGGTACCCTGACTTCGACAGGATCGTTGAGGTGGATAAACCCGACGTAGGTTTCAGGAACGGGTATCACCAGGCGGTACACGTCCTCCTCCGACAGCCGCACCAGCGGCGTCGACTGGATCGAACTCGTACCTGCCTGCATCAGCGCGCCGAAGTTGGCGTAACGCTGTGTAACTACGCCGTCGAATGGAGCGATGATCTTCGCGTAATCGTATAGAGCCTGATCGTGGATCAGTTTCGCCTGGGATACGGTCACTTCGCTCTGGGCAGCCTCGAGCGCGCCCTGGGCCGCATCGAGGTTCGATTCCGACGCCAGATCCTTGCTCTGGGAGTCGTCGACCTCCTGCTGGGCTACGAGACCTGGCCTTGTTTTCGCAACCGCGTCCATCCTCGTGTATTCGAGGTGCAACACGTCATGCTGCGCTTTGGCGCGTCCCACTTCGTTTTGGGCGCGTTTGACCTCGTTCCGGCGAGCGGCAATGGCGGCCTTATCCTGCTGCAGTTCGGCCTCGAGTTCCGGGATTTCGAGCACCGCCATGACTTCTCCTTTGTGGACGTGGGTTCCGTAATCCACATTGAGCTCTTTCACGTAGCCCGCCTCTTTGGCATAGACATCGATCTCCTGAAAAGGAACCAGCTCCGAACTGACGGTGAGGTGTTGAGCCATGGGACGAAGCAGCACCTCGGTCGTTCCCACCGACGGCGCAGGCGCGGGCGCTTTCGCCGCAACCGAGTTATTTCTGGAGCAGCCGGAAATCGCGAGCGCCGCCAGCCCGGCCAGCAACCAAAGAATCGGCAGCCGCGACCGCCTGGCAGAAGGTCTCTCAGTTATCTCATTCATCTCAGGATTGGCCGGCCTCCCCGCGCCGTCTGCGAATTCTGCGAAAGAAGCAGGCAAACTGAATGTTTCGGATGAGCCGCTCCGCGTCGGCCGCTCTGGGAATCACGTCGAAACCTCCGTGCCGCACGAGTTCGGCCGCCAGGTACTCGTCGTCCACCCTCGATGCCAACAAGATACAGGGATGGTTGGGTCTGGCAGTCAGCCGATCCACGTTGCATCGCCAATCCTGTTCCGTTTCCGGCCAGTCATAGATCGCCACCGAAGCCGGGAACTCGTCGAGCATTTGCAATCCGCGGTCCACTGTTCTGGCCAACCGGGCTTCCCAGCCATGCCCTGTGGCCGCGCGATGGATGGCGAGAAAAAAATCGTCGTCTCCCGTGATTACGAGCAGCCTTATCCCGTCTTCGGCATCCTCGGCAGCTCCGCGCGCATGCGAACGCGGGGACAACGGCCATAGCCTGGAGACAAAGCCGAACATGACCGGGATCAAGTACCACGTTAGGCGTCTGGAGCGTGTGTGTGAATACAGCCGTTACCTGAATTTCCAGCCGCGAAGACCTGAGATCCGCGCGGCGTATCCTGAAAGCGTGCCGGCGACCCGTGTCCTGATCGTTGACGATCATCCTCTGGTGCGCGGCGGTCTCCGCTCGCTGCTGCAGAGAAACGGCGAATTTGACGTAGTGGCCGAAGGCGCCGATGGCTATGAGGCCATCGAGCTCGCCACCCTGCATACCCCCGACGTGATCCTGCTCGACGTCGCCATGCCGCGTCTGACGGGGACCGACGCGGCGCAGTACATCCGCGACAAGGTGCCCCGGGCCGGCATCATCATCATCAGCATGCACGCCGACGAGAGCTATATCCTGCGCGCGTTGAAGAGCGGAGCGCGCGGCTATCTGCTCAAAGCCTCGCCCGAATCCGAAGTCCTTGCCGCCGTTCGCGCCGTGGCCACGGGCCAGGCCTACTTCAGCCCGGAAATCACGCGCATTCTGGTCGAGGAATACGTTTCGGAGATGCGGCGCCGGGGCGTGGAGGACAGTTACGATTTGTTGACGCTGCGCGAGAAGGAAATTCTGAAGCTGCTGGCCGATGGGCAGAACAACCGCGAAGTGGCGGACCGTTTGAACGTCAGCGTAGCGACAGTCGAAACTCACCGCAACAATATTTTTCAGAAGCTACACGTGCACAACCTGCCGGAACTGATTCTCTACGCCGTGCGCAAGGGTCTGGTCGCCTGAACCGGTCGGGACGATTGCGGAACGGCTAATTCGAACGAAATGATCGTGCCCCTGCCGGGTTGCGAATCGACGTCGATGACGCCGCCAAGGCGCGCAATCCGCTCTTCCATCCCCAATATCCCCAGCCCCGTGCCGCCGGAGGGGTCGAATCCCTTCCCATCGTCCTGCACCGATACGCGGAGCCGGCGTCCGGCGGTCTGCTGCAGGTAAATACGGATCTGGTGCGCGCCGGAATGTCGCGCAGCGTTATGCAGCGCCTCCTGCACCACTCTGTAGACGCACGTTCTGTGATCCTCCGGCAGTTCTTCGGTGAAGTCGCCGGAAACCGTCTCGACGGCGACATCCACGTGCATCCCGCTCGTGCGCGAAATCTCCCGCGCCAGCCATTTCAAAGCCGGCAGAAGACCCAGATCGTCCAGCATCGTGGGACGCAGCAGAAGGGAAAGGTTCCGCACCACGCTCGCGTTGCGCCGGGTCATGTCCTGAACCAGTTGCAGCTGGGTCAGAGCCTCCTCGCGGTTCTCAGTTTCGACGGCCTGACGCAGATTCCCAAGTCCCAGCATGATGGCCGATAATACCTGCCCCACCTCGTCGTGCAATTCGCGCGAGATTCTGCGCCGTTCGTTTTCCTGCGCCGACAGCAGTTCGGCCGAGAGCCGTTTAAGCTCATCCTGCGCGCTGAGAATCTGCTGAAATCGGATCTCACCCTCCCGCTCGAGTGCCAGAATCCGGCGCAGCGACAATCCGGCCAGTACGAACCCGCCTCCAAGGGTGAAGAGGAGAAGAAACACCAGTCTGGTGCGGAAGTTCGAGAACAGATCGCTCACCTCCATGCCGCTGGTCTCCAGTTGCTTCTCCGTCAACGCATGCATTCTATCGGTCAGATCGACCGCCTGCATTCGGCGCGGCAGAACCTCCTGTGCGATAAAAGCCGCGCCGCGTTCGCGCCGTTGCTCCACCGTCCAGTCGAGCGCCGGGCCCACAATGTCGAGATAGTCGCGCGCCTCCTTGCGGAACTGATCGAAGACCGCGCGTTCGGGCGCCCGGACCAGCGGTTCGTAATCCCTTATGTTCGATTCGATGCGGCTCCGCGTTTCGAAGAAAGCGGCTTTGTGAGTTGCCGCGGCCTCGTCGTTGTCGTCCAGCAGATAGTCGCGCACGTACGTGCCGGAGATATAGATATCCGACCTGATCTTCTCGAGCGTGCTGTCCCGCTCGACGTAATCCTCGCGGATCTTCTCCTGGCGAATCTGGATCTGATGCATGAAGGAGAGAGCGCTCAATCCCAGAACGGCCATCAGGAGCAGAAGGCCCCCGAATCCGCCCCACAGCAGCATACGAGTCTGGCGGGGAAACGTTTTCTGGCTCGCGCTCAATGAAACTCCGGTCGCGGGTTTCGCCGGCTGGATCGGCGGAGCAGGGGTTCCAGCTTTTCGAGCGAGAAACCGGGCTCCTGGCACGCAGCGATCAGCTCGGCTTCGTGCGCTCTGATTTCCTCGACGGCTGTCGGCAGCCGGTCGGTTACGGACAAAGGGATGGAATGAATGCCGTTGAGGTCCCCGTGCAGCAGATCTCCCGGCGTTATGGTCAATCCGCCGATATGCACCGGAATATCGAACTCGACCACATGCGCGTACGCGTGCGACACCCGGGCGCCTCGCGCAAAACACTGAAAATCAAGCTTTTGCAAGGCGCTCAAATCGCGGACGGCGCCGTTTGTGACAAATCCTACGCACCCCAGAGCCTTTCCGATCTGAGCGTGAATCTCGCCCACCAGCGCTCCCCCTCCAGGCAGGCTGTCGAGATCCCCGATTACCAGGATCTTTGGTCCCGGCATGCTTGCAACGTATTTCCACCAATCCGGCGGATGGTGATAGCAAAGGCCTGTGATCGGCGGGGTGCCGGAGCGCATATTGGCCGTGACGGCATATCCGGCGATCGGCGGAAGGCTGGGAAATACACAGCGGCAACCTCCGTGAACGTAACCTTCGTTACGCATGCGCACGTTGAAGGTTTCGATCGCATTCGATACCGTGCAGGTGTCGGTTCGGCGGAGGAAATCGAGGACCTGAGGTGAAACCAGCTGGGAATTTGTCACGATTGCGTGACCAGTATAGGGTTTCAGGGCGTCGGAGGGAATACAGCCGATACCTGATCTCCGCCGAAATTCCGCCTCAACCTTCGTCGTCAGCGACTGGCCAGCATCTTTTGCCAGGCGTCCAGAAGCCGCTCCCGCGCTTCCTGACCCAGCGGCGCGGGGAGTTCGGCGGGTTCATACCGCCGGCAGAGTTCCACGGTCTTGCGCAAGCTCTCGGCGAACTCGACGCACGGCGCGCAACCGGCGATATGTCCTTCAATTTCCCTGCAGGCCTCCGGCGGCAGTTCGAGATTCAGATAATCCGATAGCAGCGAAAAAATCTCCCGGCATTTCGCCGAGGCCTCAGGCGTGTCCATCGTGCATTCCTCGCATGTAGGCATCGAGCTTCTGGCGCACCGCCAGACGGGCGCGATGCAAACGCGTTCTTACCATCTCTTCGTTCATCTCCAATACCTGCGCCGTCTCGAGCGTCGACAGTTCCTCCACGTCGCGCAGGAGGATGACAGAGCGATAGGTCTCCGGCAATTCGCCGATCGCCCGCTCCAGTACCTCTTTCAGTTCCGCCTGCAGAATACGGTCTTCGGGCAGGTTCGACCAGTCGGCAATCTCCAGCTTCGCGCCCGGACCGTGACCGTCGCGCGCCGGCATGAAATCGTCCAGCGAAAATTCGCGCGTAGGCGCAAAAACACTCCTCCGGCGCTTCATCAGACAGACGTTTTTCGCGATCCGGAACACCCACGGCTTGACCCGCTCCGGCTCCCGCAGTTGCCCCAGGTTCTCGAACACTTTGAGCAGCGTATCCTGCGCGACTTCTTCGGCATCCTCACGATCGCCGCACATCAGCCGGCTGTAATGGAAAATCTTCGTCCGAAAATGATTGACGAATCGATCGAAGGCTTCCGGTCTGCCTTCCATCAACCCGCGCGCCAACTCGATATCGCCGGGATTTCCCTCGCGCGAGTCCATCAAGCGGCGGGTGTGAGCGCTTCCGCCTGGACCGCAATCCTGACGTCTGGTGTGTGCAGCAGCGTGTTGTGAATCAGGCAGGATTTCGCGGCGCGCAGAATCCCCGCGCGATGGCGTTCGTCAAGTCCCGCGGCCGTGATCTCGATATCGAACGCGCCCAGGCGCGCCGGATTCTGGGCTTTCTCCGCCACAACGCGAACCTGCAGATCGCCCGATGGAAGACCGCGCGCGTTCAGATATTCCGCGGCATAGTAGCCGGCGCACGTCGCCAGCGAAGCCAGCAGAAATTCCGGCGGCGTCATGCCCGCATCGGAGCCCCCATTTTCCCGGGGCTGATCGCAAATGATCCGATGGCCTCGCGCGAGAACCTCGAATTTCCTGCTGCCAAGGTGCTGAACGTTGACTTCCACAGTTCCTCCTTTTTGTTGAGATGCAGATTTGTCTCCAACGTGACACCCTTCAGTCAAATGATTTTCGCTGTCCGGCCTTGCGCCAGTTCCCTCTGAAGTGCGCCAAAAGGCGCGCTCCCTGAAATTCCCCGGCAGATGAACCGGTTGAATCCGAGTCTTTTTACGTGGTGGAGCGATTGCGTTCTGGCGACGGTGTCACGTTTCGGTTTGAAATGCATCGACAAATGCGAGAAATGCGGAGTCCCTGACGCGCAGCGACAATCGTGTGTTCGTATTTTCTTCACTGCTGACCCAGCATCGATTCGACAGTCAGAATTTTCAGCTGGGCCCGCTGAACCGGCCCGGCTTTCTGAATAATTACCAGTCGCTGGTAACGGCGGATCAACCCTTGTACGACGCGGGCAAGACAAAGCACGCCGTGCGTTCGGCGCAGCTCACAAGCGATATGACGGCGGAAGATGGAAGGCGCGCGCAGATGGAAGTCATCGCGGGCGTCGTCCAGCCCTGCTGCGATGCCTTGCTGAGCGCCAACCAGCTGGATGCCACGACGCAGGCGCTCCGCTCCGTGGAAGCCGATCTCTACCGCGCCCGGACGTGTCGTGCCGCTGGCGTGGCGCCGGCAACGATCATCGCGCTGGCCAGGAAGTTTCTGGGCATCATCTACCGGGCGCGGAAACTGGGCGTGTCGAGCAACTGACCGGTCCTTTGCACTATCATTTCAATCACGGTGCCCGGGTCTGTTTTGCGCTTCACGTTCTGCCTGATCGGGTGGCTCCCGGAGCTGGCCGGCCAGGAAGCTCACATTCGTGTGCGGAGCCAGCTGGTGCAGGTTCCGGTGAGTGTCACCGCAAAGGATGGCCGCAACGTCGAAGGTCTAACCGCGCGCGATTTCCGCGTGCTTGACGACGGCCTCGAACGCGCAGTCACCGCCGACGTTTTCGACAGAGGCGCGGCGCACATATCTCTTGTGATCGCCATTCAGACCTCCGCCGTTCCCGTGTCCGCGATGGAGGAGATCGGTCGCATCGGCGCCATGATCCAGCCTCTGGTGATCGGCCGCCTGGGCGAAGCCGCGGTCGTGACCTTCGACCGCGACGTCAAATGGCTGCAGGACTTCACGCGCGACCCCCGCGCGCTCCAGCGCTCGGTGAAAGATCTCAAACGGGGCTCACCCATCGAAACGCACCTGCTCGACGCCGTAGCCGGGATTGCGGATCGTATGCGGTACCGCGAAGGGCGCAAGGTGCTGCTGCTGATTGCGGAAGGCCACGACAGCGGCAGCGATACCGTTTTCGACGACGCGCTCGATGCCGTGGAACGCGAAAACATCGAAGTCTTCGGCGCGCATTATGCGCCTGACGCCGCCGCCGGGACCAGGAAATCGAAGGACATCAACGTCGTCCGCGCGCTCACCGACGCCACCGGCGGCTCCGACTTCCGCTATTCAAAGCAGCGCGGCATCGAGAAGGCGATCGAAAATCTCGGGGTCGAGGTGCATAGCCAGTACATTCTGAGCTTTCCGCAGCCCGCCGGCGAAGCGGGTATCCACCAGATCAGCGTCGCCGTGCCGAACCGCGGCGATGTGCTGGTTCGCGCGCGCCAGGCCTATTGGACGGACACGCAGTGAGGCGCTATCATTTCCCCATGAAGTCCGTTCATGCCAGACTCGATGCGGCGCGCCATGCATTCGACAATGGCGATTACCGCACGGCGCTGGCCGAGTTTCTGCCCCTGGCACAGGAGGGAGACGCGCAGGCGCAGTATTTTGTCGGTCGAATGTTCCACGAGGGCAGAGGGGCGCCGGAAGACAACAAGGTTGCGTTTGGCTGGGCCCACAAGGCCGCCGCGCATGGGTTAGCCGACGCCGAGGCGCTGCTCGGAACCCTCTACGCGCAGGGCCAGGGCGTGACCCGGGACGATGACGAAGCGGCTCGCTGGTTCCACAAGGCCGCGGCGGGGGGAAATCCCATCGGCCTGACGAAAATGGGCATGTGCTGCATGCGCGGCCTCGGGGTGCCGAAAGACCACCAGAAAGCATGGATGTACTTCGATCTGGCGGCGTCCCGCACCACCGGGCACGATCATAAGTGCAACTGCCATGCGCGCGACACGCTTGCCGGCATGCATCTGACACCCGCGCAGATCGAAGAAGCGCAACGCATGGCGCGGGCATGGAAACCGCGCGAGCCGTCTCTGCTGAAGCGTCTCGTCGCTTGATGCGGCCGTGCGTTCTGTGGCTCGCCACGGTGACGGTCGCGGCCGGGCCGCCCCTTCTGGCTCATCATTCGGCCGCCGCCGAATACGAGTCGAAGCTGCTCCTGCTCAACGGTACGATAACCCGCGTGGACTGGATGAATCCGCATGTGTGGCTTTATCTCGACGTCAAAGACACGAATGGAAAGGTCACCAACTGGTCGTGTGAAGGCGGCTCGCCCAATGGACTCCTCAGTAACGGCTGGACCAAAACGTCCCTGAAGCCCGGCGATCGGGTGAAGATCGAAGGCGGCCGCGCCAAAGATCGCGCCGATGTCTGCAAGGTCAAGGCCGTGACGCTGCCGGACGGCAGGCGCCTCGTCATGGGCTCCGCCCAGTAGCCCGCAAAGGGCGCTGTCCCGCGCCGCCAGCGAGTATTCGGTGGTGGCGCGGACGCGATCGGTTTTGCGCGTGTTCCTCGAACAGTTCAGGCGGCGGGCGCTTCGCTCTTCACGCAGAAACGGTCGAACGCTTCGGTCAAAACCTGCGCAATCTGAAATGCGTCGCGCCGTTCGATATCGCTGCGATGCATCATGAAAACCGGTTTCCCTTCGCGAAACAGCGCAATCGAGGGCGACGAGGGCGGGTACTCGGAAAGAATGCCGCGCAGGTGCGCGACCGCGGCGTCGTCTCCGCCGGCGAATACCGTAGCCGCTTTGTCCGGGCGCACCTTGTGCTGCAGCGCCATCCCGACACCCGGACGCGCCTTCCCCGCGGCGCAACCGCAAACCGAGTTAATCACCATCAGGACCGTGCCGTTATCGGCAGCGAGGGCCCGGTCTACATCAGCGGGGGTGCGGGTCTCCTCCACGCCATAGCGCGTCAGATCTTCCCGCATGGGAATCAGGAGTTGTTGAGGATATGCCATCTCAACTAAACACTACCAGATGAGGCAGCCAGAGCGCCCGCACGATCAGCCAGATTGCACCGGCCAGCCAGCCCAGCAGCGCCTGATACTCCCGATTTTTCCGGTAGAGCGCGGGGGAAAAGCGGTCCGGTCCGAACCGCGTCGGCCAGCGCGGAATCAGCATCGGCACCCGTCCGGCGAACTCTGTGTAGCCGGGGAGAATCGCGGTCAGGTGCTGCTCTTCCAGTTCGATCGCGGGCAGATAGACGAGCGTGAACAGAACGGTGAACAGGATCGCCAGTCCCACGCTACGGGCGGCCACGGCCAGCCCGAGGGCCGTGACAAGAGTGCCGAGGTAAAGCGGATTGCGCGTAAACGCGTAGGGCCCCGAGGTAGCGAGGCGCGAATCTTTGGCCAGATGTCCGGCAGCCCACGCGCGCAGCGCCAGTCCGCACGCCGAAAGCGGAAGGCCGATTACGAGCGACGCGGCGTCGGGATGCGGGAAAAGCGCGAAAGCCGCAACCATGACAAATCCGGCGGTTACGCGCAATCGAGCAACCGCATCGGCGTAGCGCTTGGGAAACCAGTGCCGCCGCATCCGCTCTAAATGCCTGCGGGGCTGCCGACGCGCGACGCCAATGCGGCAAAAACCTGTTCCGGCTCAATCGCCCGCATGGACGAATCGATCATCGTGCCGCGCCGGTGCGTCCTGCGCGCTCCAGGCATGCGAAAGACCTGGAAATCCCCGCCGTAAGGACCATTGCGGATCGGATCCGTCGGGCCGAAAATGCCGACGCCCGATTTGTTCAATGCGGCGGCGAGATGCAGCGGACCACTGTCGACGCCGATCACCAGATGGGCGCGCCGCGTGGCATCGATCAGGCCCGGAATACCGCTTTCGTGGATCAGCGTCCCGGGCACGGTGGGAACCATCCCCGGCGGCCCGTTCAGAACCAGGGGAAGGCCGATCTTCTGCTTGAGCATCGACGCGAGGCTTTCGTAATACTCAATCGGCCACTGCTTGGACCTCCACCCGGCCAGCGGACTGGCCAGCGCGAAAGGGCCGTCCGGCAATCGCCCCTCGGGAGCGCCGGCCGGCAGTGGAAACACCCGCACCAGGTTCGTAGCGCCCGCGCCCGCGGCCAGATCCAGCGCCTGATCCACCACATGAACGGCGCTGCTCTGGACGCGAGTCGAGTAGAACAGCCCTGCCGGGCGTTCGCGCACGACGCGGGAGCCGAACCCGGCGATACGTTCCGGGCGGGCGATATGAGCGATGAGCGCAGATTTCGTCAGGCCCTGAAAATCGACCGCCAGATCGTAATGGCGGGAGCGCAACTCGTCTTTGGTGCGCCGCCAGGAGAGCGGGTCGTCGCGCCGGAAAACGACGATGCGATCCACAAAGCCGTTGCCTTCGAGCAGCGGGACCCACTGCGGCTCGACCACCCAGGTGACGCGCGCTTCGGGGAAACTATGCTTGAGCGACGCGGCTCCGGGCAGCGCGTGAATGATGTCGCCCATCGCTCCGAGCCGGACGATGAGGATGCTTTTCACCTCTGCTGGCAACTAATGAGTTTAACAGTTTAACCGCCTCCACTCGCCTTCGGGTCCTTGCCGCTCAGACCCACCATTGCACCGAACGGACCCCATCTCCAGAACGCTGCCGGGGTGTAACCGGCCTCCGAGATCTCCGCTTCCAGTTCGCCCCGCGTGAACTGGTGTCGCGGACGCCCGGGAAAACAGGATCCCGGGCCAAACACGGGGCGCCGGAACGTCAGCACGCGCACAGCATTGGCGATCCGCGGCGTCCATACCGCAAGACCGCTGTTGCTCGGCCGGATGGCCCCGGAAACGAGAAGCGGCGCTCCCGGGAGAAGATGCGCGCGCAGGCTCTGCAGAAAAGCGATTCGCCTTGCGCGCGGCGAAATGTACGTGTAGCCGTTCCAGCCGATAATAGCCGCGTCCCATGTCCCCGGATTCGGCGGGATTTTACACGGCGGCGCCCATTCCAGCCGGCAATCCATGCCGCGGCTGGCCAGCGCTCTTTGGCCAGCCGAAACCATCGGACGGCAACACTCGAATCCTCCCGCCACGAAGCCCGCCCTCGACAGCGCGATCAATTCCCGGCCGCCACCCGCCGCAGCCACCAGCACGCTGCACCCGGGTGGGAAAAACCGACTGACCGCGATCTGCTCCCAGAACTGGAGGCCCGAGTCGAGCCAGGCGGCGTTCGTGTACGCGGCGCCATCCTCGTAGCTTCGCTCGGAGACGATATCCGTAACGGGTTCCGGCAGCAATCCGAGCCAGAAACCCTCGAACAGCGCCTGACTTCCCGAATGCAGCAGATGGAATGTTCGCCATGTCAGGCGATATGAGGCCGCGGCCACGGATCTAAGCAAGGTCGCATAAGATGATAGCTCCTGTATGGAAACGCAGAGTCATGGTCTTCTGATCGACGCCGACGCCGGGCCTGGCATCCTGCATCGGCTTACCGGGGTCATCGCCGGACACGAGGGAGATATCGGCACTGTTTCGATAATCGAAAATACCCGTTCCGGGGCGCGCGTGTATTTCGAGGTGACCACGCCCGCGTGGGAATCGATGCTCGAGGAGTTGCGCACGCTCGCTATCGTCCGCCGCCTCGACATTGTCAAAAGCATGGAGCAGATTTATGGCAAACGCATCATCATCATCGGCGGAGGCGCTCAGGTGGGACAGGTGGCGATGGGCGCGATCGTCGAAGCGGACCGCCATAATATCCGGGGCGAGCACATCTCGGTGGACACAATTCCCCTGGTGGGAGAACAGCAACTGGCGGACGCCGTGCGCGCGGTTCCGCGGCTGCCCCGGGCGCGGGCGCTCGTGCTGGCGGGTTCGCTGATGGGCGGCGAGATCGAAACCGCCGTGCAGGAAGTGCGCAAGACAGGCCTTCTGGTGATCAGTCTGAACATGGCCGGAAGCGTCCCCGACGCAGCGGACCTGGTGGTCACCGATCCCGTGCAGGCCGGGGTAATGGCGGTCATGGCGGTAGCGGACACGGCGAAATTTACGGTAGAACGGTTGAATCGGCGCGTTTTCTGATCTTTTTCTGTCACAAACTTCGTCCCCCGAGCGTTGAGATTTTGTGAACGCGCCAGACAAGAGCTCGAAGGAAGAGGAAGCGTTCCTTTCATTCACTGGCGGCGCAGACAGCGCCGTTTGCGCTATTGAGGAGATCGCGACCGCCGAACCCTCCTTCGATTTCGAGTCCACTTTTCAGGTTCACTACGAACGCATTGTCCGTGTCATCCTGCGTGTCGTCGGCAACCCGGCGCGCGCGGAGGAACTGGCCGTCGAAATCTTCTGGAAATTGTGGCGGAATCCCCGCGCGCAAGGCGAACAGGCCGCCGGATGGCTGTACCGCGCGGCGGTTCGACTGGCCCTTGACGAACTTCGGCGGCAGGCGCGGCGCAAGCGCTTCGAGCTGTTGCTCGGCGTCGCGCAGGCGCGGAATCCCGAGGAAACGCATGCTGCAGCCGAAGAGAGGGAGCAGGTTCGCTGCGTCCTGGCGGCGATCGAACCGCGCCAGGCGGGTTTGTTGCTTTTGCGCGCCGACGACTTCAGCTATACCGAAATCGCCGTGGCGCTGGATCTGAATCCGGCTTCGATCGGTACCCTGATAAATCGCGCGCAGCAGGCATTCCGTAAAGAATACGAGAGGAAATATGGAGAGCAATCAAATGAAAAACGCGGAAAACGATAGCCGCTGGGTGGATGAAAAACTGGCCCTGCTCGTTTCGGCGACCGATTGGCGTCCCAACGCGGGAAGCGGAATGGCTCGGCTGCAGGCGCGGGATCGGGCCGGGCGAAACACGCGCCGAAGGTGGCTCTGGCCAGTGACGATGGCCTCGGCGTTTATCGTCGCACTCACGCTCGCGGCGTCGCAATCCTGCGCGTGGGGCGCGTGCCTGCTGCCCGGCAATGCCGGTCTGCTTCCGGCGGCGGCGGTGAGCGCCGACGCATGGTACAAAGTGTCCGGATCGCCTTCGGCGCCAATCACGATCGAGATCTATTCGGATTATGAGTGCCCCTATTGCGCAAAGTATTTCGCGGAAACGCTTCCGCTGCTGACGGCGCAGTACGTGCAAACCGGCAAGGTGAAATTGATCCATCGGGATTTTCCTCTGCCGCAACACTCGTGGGCGAAGCTGGCGGCGCGCTACGCCAATGCGGCGGGCGAAATGGGGCAATATGATGCGGCGGCCGGTCAGCTGTTCCGCACGCAGGACGCGTGGCGCGAGAACGGCAATATCGACGCGCAGCTGATGCAGGTGCTTCCGCCGGGCGTCATGCAGAGGGTACGCGAAGCGGTTCAGCGCGACGCGAAGCTTGACGATACGGTCGCCGCGGACGTGGCAATGGGCGGTAAGGACCACATCAATCAAACTCCCAGCCTGGTAATCGAGATAAATGGCAAACGCCAGACTCTGCCGGCGCCCCCATTTACGGCCCTCAAGAGTTATCTGGACCAACTGCTCGCAAAATAGACCTGCCGCTATTGAATCCGGAATCCGTACTCGCGCAGAACCTCGCCGGAAACGGCGTGCAGCCGTACGAAGTAATTCCCCGGGGGAAGCCGTTGCTTCGCTTTCACCTGAACGCCGGTTTCCGTGCCCGGCGCCAGCCCGCTCCAGACCGTCTGGCCCGCGGCATTCACGACTTCCACCCGGAAAACCCCCGCATCTCGGGGGGCATCCGTAAGGGTAAGGTCCAGTTCGAGCGCGGGACCCGTGGCCGGTGTTTCGCCGCGGTTCGCGCTGAGCGTCAGCGCGGCTACCGGCATGAAGCTGGTTTGCCTGTTTGAAAATATCGACACTACGGCGAGGACCGCCACGAAGGCCAGGCCCATCGAGACCGCGGGCTTGCGCCGCCAGTCCGTCCACTTCGGCCGCGGCGCAGAATCCGCGGACGTGGTCGGATTCAAAACGGAAGCCTCTTTCATCCCTGCCGCAAACGCCTCCGCGGTATCGAGACGCGCCCTGCATTCGGAACAGAGGATCAGGTGCTCCTCCAGTTCGGCCAGTTCCGCACCGGAGAGACGTCCGAGAACGTAGTCGTCCACTCGGTCGTCCGTCAGGTGGAAATTCAGTTCCACGCCGTGCCCCCTGAAATGCCCCTTAAAAGAATGGTGCGGACGCCCGAAAATCGTCTCAGATTTATTAGCTTTTTTATAGCTTTAATTCTAGTCTTTTTTCGAACCGCCTGCGGCGAGCCGCTTTCCCAGTTCGCCGAAGCGGGCCTTGGCCCGCGATTTGAGCAGCCGGAATTGGTTATAACTCAACCCCATATCCGCGCATATTTGCTCCTGCGACTGCTCCAGAACATAGAAACGGTTCAGGATATCACGATCCCGCCGGGAAACGCCATTCAGTACCCGGCGCGCGAGTTCGGCTCGCTGCCGGGCCATCACGCTGCGCTCGGGATTCTCGCGCCAGTCGGACATCGAAAACATCGACTCCTCGAAATCGACCCGGTTCCGCCTCTGCTGCACCGCGTTGTCGATCGAAGCCGCAATCTGACGCTTGACCACCGTGCGCACGTAGCCCATCAGCCGCTCGGGTTCCCGCAGATCGCCGTTTTGAATCGCCTGGGCGACGATGACGAAACAATCGTGCACCTTGTCGTCCAGCTCCTCGGGCCCCAGGTTCCGCAGGAGGAAATAACGGATGCCTTTGGCAAAGATTCCGTATAACTCCGCCATAGCGCCGGAATCGCCGTTCCGGATGCGGCCAACGAGCGCCGCCCAGTCGGGTGTCTGAAGCGCCTCCGCGCGCGCGCTGCCGCCCTGTGGCTGATTTTCGCCGGTCATAGCCTGTGAGTCCACCAGTGTCATGGTCATCCCATCAATTCCTTCCCAACAGGAAATAAGCGGCCCATATTGCCGCAGTGCTTCTTGTATGTTGCATAGAATTGCCTTTCAGAATCGACAGTTGAACCTGCCGCAGGGCCGCAGCCGGCCCGCCTTCGGGGTGCGCCCGGAGAGACCGGTAGAAGGCGGCCATTACCGCTTTCCCCGCGTCATCCGGGATATCCCACCTGGTAGCCAGAACCGCGCGCGCGCCGGCGCCGATCCAGGCCCGAGTCAGACCCATGAGGCCGCTGCCTGGCAGCGCATCTCCCTCGGCGGAATGGCAGCCGTTGAGAACCACCAGATCAGCGGAAACCGGCCGCGCGACAATTTCGGCAGGACCCATGAGCGTCATTGCTCCTGAACCGTCCAGGCTCAGCGCAATCAGACCGGAGGAATGATCCGTTGGCGCTCTGACAATATGGGTCGCGAAATGGATAATTGAGGGGTTGTCTCGCAGGGCCGCGCGCAGCGCCGGGAGGTTTGCATCGACACCGGTCAGAACTCTGGTTCGGGTCGATCCCCAGGCCCGCGAACAGGCTTTCAGTTCCTCGCCAGTGGCCAGAAGCCGCGGCAGCACGACGTCCTGCTTTCCCGATCGGTTGCCGGTATAGCGTGAATCGGCGGCGTTGTAGACGGGATCCCCGATGCCGAGGAACTCGCGGGTTCCGGTATTCAGGGAAGCGTCACGAGCCTCCAGCATCAGCGCCCCGGGGACGACCTGCAAGGTGGCGCGCTCGATGAGGTAAGGGAGTTCGTTTTTTCGACCGCCATCGTTCACCGTGAGAGCGCCGAACGGAAGATCGAATAAAGGCCCATCCAGTTCGAGCAACCAGCGTTTGTGAGTCCGATAAGCGGCGGGCACGGACGCGAAAAGATCCCGATATAGCCGTTCCCCCAGCGCAGTCGCCCGCTCATCTCCCTCTCTTGCGGCCTGGGCAAATGCGGCGACGCGCGGCTGCAGATCCTCCAGGCCGGGTATCGGGATCACATCGACGCCGTGTCTGTCGACGGCCCAAAGCCAGCCGCCGGATCTCTTCACCTGAAAGCTGAACAACACGCTATCGGCGTCCAGAACCCGGTGCAAGTGCGCGAGCGCGGATTGCACCCGCTCCGTCGGCAGCCCGGGCGAGGCAACGGCTTCGATCTCCTGCAGCTTCAACTGCAGCGCGAGCGCCTGTTTTTTCGCTTCGGACGAGGGTTGGGCCAGCAGGGCACGCTCGGCCGCCTGATACCGGGCCAGCAAATCCCAGTAGCTTTCGGGCAGGCGCGCGCGCCAGTCGTTCGCAGCCGGAGTGAGCGCGCGCAGACTCCAGAGCCGGTCTTCTTCCGCGGTGTCGAAGGTTTCCTTGAGAATCGCCGGGTCCGATCTTTGGAGAGCGAGGCGATTTCCGGCTTCGACCAGACCCGCGCCGACGCGGCTGAGACCTCCCTCGAGCGTGATCCGGTCGAGATCGGCGGGCACGATATCGGCGCGCAGCAGAAGCGCCAGCCGGTGAGCCTCGCGGAAATCGCTGAGCGCGCCGGCCAGGTCGCCATGATCCAGGCGGAACTGAGCCCGATCGGCATAAATGAGCCAGCGCGGCGTCAGATTCTGGGGCGCATCGAGTGCAGCGTCGAAAAGCACCGCGGCTGCCCGGATGTCGCCGCGACGGCTCTTTACCCTGGCCAGACCCCGCAGCACGTTGGCGGCAGCCGCGAGATGGTGAACGCGTACGAGCAGAAGACCATCGCTCAGAACGGATTCCGCTTCGTCGGGGCGATTCGCATTCAGCGCGTCGTCGCCCCAATTCGCCAGTATGCGGGCGGTGGCGTCGAAGTTTCCCTGCTCCTCCAGTTCATTGACGGCGGCCCGGTAGAAGCCTTCGGCATCGTCAAAGCGGCCGGTGCGGGCCAGTCCGTTAGCCAGCTGGTAACGCAGCTTGGGCCGGATGGTGAGATCCGCGTCTCCCGCCGGGCCCGCCAGCGCTTCCCCGGCGACCTGAACGGCGGCGCCGGGATTGCCCATTTCGAGATACAGGCTGGCCAGATTGTTCATCGCCGCAGCCAGCGGGACAAATTCCCGCGAGGCCTGCGCGATCCGCCGGGCTTTGAGAAAATCCGCGAGGGCGTCCCGATAATCGAGTCGTGCGAGTTCCGCCCCCCCGGCGTTATTCCAGTTCATCGCGGCGTCGCGCGAATCTCCGGCTCGCTCGGCGAGCTGCGCCACCGCCAGAAAGATGTTACCTGCTTCGAGGTAGTCGCCCGCAAAAAACTTTTCGCGGCCGGCGTCGTGTTCGCGGCTGATCCGGAGGGCCAGGCGCGAATCGGTTCTCGATCTGGATGAAGTCGCCGGCTTTTCCGTGGAACCAGTCAGCGACAGCGCCGTCAGGGACAAGCCGATGACAGCGGTTAGCGTCCGGACTTCAGACAACAGAGAACACCGGCCAGACCGGTGATAGCGCACTATCGTTAGTGCGATCTATCACCGAGTCTACCAGAGTCTCAAAATCGCTCGTGGCGATCTACCTGGAGGTTCCAGGTCATTGGGTCGCAGATGCGCTCTGTGCGCGCATAAAAAGCAGGCTACTTACAGACCGGGCAATAATCCGATAACGATGATCGGATCGTCCATTCTGTCTGCCTTCCGCATCCCGTCTGCGTGACCGGGAGGCGAGCCCACGGTACAGGTTCAGACGCGAATGTCACGCGGGCAGACGAGCCGGCAAACTGAAAACAAAGGGAATCGAGTCTTTAAATAGCAGTGAACGAAAAAGGGGACGAGCGCCGTGAAGCAGCGCGCGTCCCCGCGAATGGGAACAATAAAGACAGCGTCCTATTGCGCCGTCGAAGGCTGCAATGAACTGGTGGTCGGCTGAATCGGCTGCCCGATGACGTCGCCGCTGACGATCATTTCGACACGCCGGTTCTGCTGGCGTCCGGCGGCGGTGTCGTTCGAAGCGACGGGGTCGGCTTTACCCATACCAGCCGAATCGACGTTGGCGGGGTTGATTCCATTCGAAGTGAGGTAGTCCCGTACCGCATCGGCGCGGCGCTGAGAGAGCTTCATGTTGTAGTCATCGGAGCCGATGCTGTCGGTGTAGCCTTCAACGTTGACATGCAGAGTCGGATAGGCAAGCAGGATGCCGGACACCTTGGCCAGTTTCTCTTTAGCTCCCGGCTTCAGCGACGCCTGATTGAAATCGAATAATACGTCCGACAGGTTGACGATCAGTCCGCGGGCCGTATCGCGAGTCTCGAGAATCGCGTTCAATTGATCGCGCAAACGCTGACGCAGCGCCTGCGCATCCTGCTCGGCCTTCTGGCGCCCCGCCTGCGCCGCGGCGGCTTCGTCCGCGAGGCGTTTCTGCTCGGCGATTGCAGCCTGGCGCGCAGCCTCGGCGTCCCGTTGCGCGCTCAAAGCCTGCGCTGTTGCGATCTCGGCTTCCTTCTTCGCTTGTTCCGCGGATGCGCGTTCGGCGTCGGCCTGGGCGCGCAGCCTGGCTTCCCGGGCCGCTTCCGCTTCCGCCGCCGCTGCCTGCTCTTTAGCCTGCTGCTCCCGGCGTTTGCTGGCTTCGTCGGCCGCTTCGCGTTCCTTCACGATGCTGATTCGCCGCGCGTCTTCCGCCTGCTGGGTGGCTTCCCGGGCTACGGTGTCGAGCTCCTTTTCGTTCTTGCCGCGATAGAAGCCCTCCGCGTTCTCGATATTGACAGCCGCCTTCGCCATCACGTCGGGAGCATACTGATCCGCGCCCTGTGCCCTGGCAATTGCCACCGCTTCACGCGCCTCGCGCAGTTCCAGCGGGATCGCGAGATTGGAAGTAATGGGCGCGAGTTGGCCGCCGCTGATGTTCATGGTGTACTGGCCGCGCTTCAGCAGTTCGTATTTTGCGTCCACAATTTCGAGCGTGCCGGAAGTATCCTTGCGCAGAAAGTTTTCCATCACCACTACATCGGAGGGCTGGCTCACCGAGAAATAAGGTTCGGCTGTCACGATCATGCCGAAGGATTGCAGGTCGGTAGTCGCGTATAAGCCCGCGTTCTTGTCATCCGGATGCTTCAAGGTGACTTCCCCGAGACGCTCAGCCCGGCCTTCGGGCGTGATCGCCCAGAGCACGTAAGTCAGGTACTCGGGACCGAACTGTGCAGGATTGGAAAGATGATCGAACTTGAGCGAAATGCGCGTCGCGCCCGTATTCGCGGTGACGCTGGCTTCACCGCGCGCCGCGGGCATCAACGAGGTGCCGCGGAAATCGATATGAGTTGTTCCCTGCCGGTTGTGATAATTCACTGCACGAACGGTCTTCGAGGTGACGTCCACACGAAAGATAGGTTCGGTGCCGTTGGGTCCCGGAGGGGTTGTCCCGGTTTGCACTGGGTTTGGAAACTGAGCCCACAGGGCTGCGCTGAAAAATAAGAATATCCCGGTAGTTTTCATTGGTTATGACTCCAACACGGGCAATCGGAAGCACGTGATATGCCGTTGTCGGGGTATCACCCGATCCAGCGGCTGACCTTTGTGTAGCGAATTTAACGTCGGGCGCCGCAACTCAACGTTGAATCCTCCTGTTTAGCAGATTGAGAACGGGAGACCCGGTCTGAGAAGAAGGAGGCAATCATGATGTTCCATAAGATATTCGCGGCGGCAATATTTCTGGCGACGGCAATGGCGATGGCACAAACGAACGATCCGACGGTCAACCAGCGTCGCATGAATCAGCAGGACCGCATCGCCAACGGCGTCCAGTCGGGCCAGCTTACGGCCGGCGAGACGAAGAACATCGAAGGACGCGAAGCGAACCTGAACCGCGAGATCCAGGACGATCGGCAGGCCGACGGCGGCAAGCTGACCCAGCAGGAAAAGCAGCAGGTCAATAAGCAGCAAAACGGAGTGAGCCGGCAGATCTACAACGATAAGCACAATGCGAATGCCGCTCGCTACGGCAGCAACGAGGTGGGGCAGCGACGCCAAAATCAGCAGGATCGGATTGCTCAGGGCATCCGCAGCGGCAGCCTGAAAGCCGGGCAGACGGCGCATCTTGAGAATCGCGAGCAGGGCATCAATCAAAAGATCGCCGCAGATCGGAAAGCCAATGGCGGCAAGCTCACCGCGCAGGAGAAAGGCCAGATCAACCGGGCGCAAAACGGCGCCGGCAGGAACATCTATAAGGCGAAACACGGCTAAGTCAGGGCGTGCCTGGTTTCGCGGCAGAGCGAATGGTGATTATGAGCCGCGATCGATTGGCGTCCCATGATCCCCAGGCCACGGTCTTTGCAGCGATGGCCTTGCGGGTTTCCGGCCAACCCACAAAAAATGCAGGCAAATCGAGCCGCTTGTGAACGATGTTCCAGGCGCCTGTTACGCCCCAGTCGTGGAACCCGGCTGGGGCACCGTCGTAAACGAAGATATCGACATCGGGATTCTGCGCTGCCCATTTGGCCATGACATCGACGAAAGCAAAGATCCGGTCGTCCCGATCCAGCGTCGCGTTGCGCTCTGCGCTCTGGACGTGCACGTTAAAAGGCATCCAGAGGGCGAGCGCGAACCATGCCCACGCGGGATTCACATGCGACGCGGCGGCGGCGAGGGCGAGGGCGGCGCAGGCGAGAGGCAAATAGGTGTACGCCTCATACAAGCGTCCCGGCAGGAAGACCAGCGGAACCATCAGCAGCGACATGGCGGCAAGCCCGAACCAGATGCGGCGGTCGCGCACCAAGGCCAGCACGAAGAGAGCCAGACCGCTGAGCGGAAAAAACAGAAATCGCCCGGCATAAAACGGCACGGTATGCCGAAGCGCGCCGGGTGTGAAGCGAAATGTGTATTCGTTGTCTTTGTTCGGGTTCAGCAGAATGCCCTGGAGACCGAAGCTGAGCGAAACCAGCAAAAAGGGGATCAGAACACGATACCGGCGTTCCCCGAACCAGTACTCGTAAGCCATCAGAACCGCCGGAAGCATCACCGCCAGTTCCTTCGATTTGTAGGCCAGCCAGAAGGCGACGAAGCTCAGCACCCAGCGGCGGTATGCGTACAGCAGAATGCTGGCGAGGCTAAGCGTGGTGCAGAGAAGATCAAAAATATACATCGGCTTCCAGTAAGCGTCGAACGCGGCGGCGCTCAGAGTGAAGAATGCGGTGCCGGCCAGCGCGCACCACGGCTTCACTGCGAGCTTTCGCATAAGCAGAAAGAGCAACACGGAGTTCAGCAGATGGATGGCGAAAAGCGGCGTAATGTACGGCGGGAAATCAAGGCCGAAGCGGGCGCCCATCAAGGCGAAGTAGAGGTGCCCGGCGGGCCGGAAATTATCCACCGCGAAGCGGGGGGTCAGGAGGCCGGTCAGAAACACGCTGGCGGGCCGCGATGGCGCCCACTTGAGATTATCGAGTTCGTCGTCCTGAAAGAAGCCGTCGTATGCCCTGTGATTCAGGGCAATGAAGACAATCGCAATCAGTATGCCGGCCAGCGGAAGCCAGAGAGCACGCGGCTGCAACCGGGATTTTTCCAAAGAACCACTATAATTGGACCAGCGCTTTGAAGGCCGTCTGTCTACTTAGTGGGGGACTCGATTCCGCCACCTGCCTCGCATGGGCCCGCCGCGAAGGATTTGAGTGTTACGCGCTCTCCTTCGATTACGGCCAGCGGCATCGCGTCGAGCTGGAGGCGGCCCGCAAGGTCGCGCACGCGCTCGGCGTCGCGGACCATCGAGTGGCAAAGATCGACCTGAGAGTTTTCGGCCATTCGGCCTTGACCGACGATATCGACGTTCCGAAGGGACGCAACGAAACGGACATGAATCGCGAGATCCCCGTCACCTACGTTCCCGCGCGCAACACCATCTTTCTTTCTTTTGCGCTCGCCTGGGCCGAGGTCCTTGCGGCGAACGATATCTTCATCGGCGTGAATGCGCTCGACTATTCCGGTTATCCGGACTGCCGGCCCGAGTTCATCGAGGCCTTCGAGCGCATGAGCAATCTGGCCACAAAAGCGGGCGTGGAGGGGCGGACACAGATACACGTCCGCACTCCGCTGATCCGGCTTTCGAAAGCGGATATTGTCCGACTGGGCGGCGAGCTGCGCGTGCCGTTCGCACTGACGCACAGCTGCTACGATCCGGACGCCGCGGGGCGCCCCTGCGGCGCTTGCGACTCCTGCATATTGCGCGCCAAAGGCTTTCGCGAGGCCGGAATCGCGGACCCGGCATGCGCATAGCCGAGATTTTCTATTCCGTGCAGGGCGAAGGCAGCCTTGCCGGGGTGCCATCGATCTTCGTACGCACAAGCGGCTGCAACTTGCGCTGCTCCTGGTGCGACACCCCCTATACATCCTGGAATCCGGAGGGCGAGGATCTGAGTATCGATCGCATTCTGGATCGGACTCTCGAATTTACTTCGGCGCGGCATGTCGTTCTGACCGGGGGCGAACCGATGATTGCGCCTGGCATTATGGAACTCTCACAGCGGTTTCGCGACCGCGGCATGCATATCACGATCGAGACGGCGGGGACGGTCCTCGCACCCGTGGCATGCGATCTGATGAGCATCAGCCCGAAGCTTTCCAACTCAACGCCGGAGGGACCATTTCAGGCGCAGCATGAAAGGCTGAGATCACAGCCGGATGTTCTGCGGAAGCTGACGGGCAGTTACGATTACCAACTCAAGTTCGTGATTTCCTGCGAGCGGGATGTCGAGGAAGCACGCGCCGTCGCTTTCGAGGTGGGCGCACCCCCGTGCAAAGTGATCCTGATGCCCGAGGGCGTGACGGCCGAAGCGCTGGACCGGCGCGGCGCATGGATCGCGGAAGTCTGCAAACGGCATGGATTTCGTTTTGGGCCCCGCCTGCACATCCATCTGTATGGAAACAAGCGCGGCGTATGACGCGCCACTGGATTTCAATCAACCGAGCAGATTGCGCAGCGCCGGCCCCAGTTCCGGATAGCGAAACAAATAACCGGCTTTGAAAAGCGCGTCGGGCACAACGCGGGCGCTGTCCAGCATGTGCGGGCCGAATTCACCGAACAGTACTCTCAGTGCAACTCGCGGCACGGGAAATAAGGCGGGCCGATGCAACCCGGCCCCCAGCTCGCGCGTGAACTGGGCGTTGGTCACCGGATTCGGAGCGGTCGCATTCCAGACTCCGCTGAGATCGGTCTCGGCTGCATACAAGAACATCTCAGCGACATCCGCCACATGGACCCACGGCATCCACTGTTTCCCGGAACCGAGGCGTCCGCCCACGAAAGCGCGAAAGGCCGGAACAATCTGGGCCAGTGCGCCGCCATCCTTTCCCAGCACGAATCCGATCCTCAACTGCACCACGCGCAGCCCGAATTCCGCGGCGCGGCCGGCTTCAGCCTCCCATTCGCGGCAAACGTCCGCCAGAAAACCGGTTCCGGGCGGCGACGATTCGTTCAGCAACTCGTCTCCGCGATCGCCGTAGTACCCAACTGCCGAGGCACATACCAGCACTCGCGGCTTGTGCCGCACGCGCCCGATTGCTTCCACCAGCCGCCGCGTTCCCAGCACCCGGCTTTCGCGGATTCGCTGTTTTGCCGCCCGGCTCCATCGCTGCGCGACGGGCTCGCCCGCCAGATGAAACACGGTGTCCATTCTGTCGAGGCTCTCTTCGGGGGGGTCGCCCTCGAGCGGATTCCATCGGAACGATTGGACGCCGGCGCGCTCTTCGAGGCCCGGCGTGCGAGTCCAGATGGCGACGTGATGGCCGTCCTGCAACAGCCGCTTCACAATACGCCGCCCGATAAATCCGGTGCCGCCGGAAACGACGCACTTCATATGCGCCAGGGGTCCTTGCCGGTTCGTTCGATTTCCGCGATCTCGTCGATGTATGCCGCGGTATCCGTCTTGCGGCGCATGCCCTCGAGCGACATATACCGGAGCTGGCCGAAGACCGGCCGTTCGACCCATGGCCGGTCATGCAACCCGAAGCACCAGAGAATGTTGGTATAAGTGTTTGGGTCGCGCCCGTCGAGCGCATACACGTCGTGCAGATGGATCATCAGCCGCAGCGCTTCTTCGTAAGTGGGAGACCATTCCATGATCTTCTTTCCCCAGTACATCCGATAATAGCCATGAATCCTGCCGCGAATCAGCAGTTCTTTCTGGCAGGCGTTCCAAAGCGCGTCGTGCGTTTCGGCCTTTTCGAACTGGTCCGGCGTGTACAGGTAGGGCCGGGGATCGGTTGCATGTTTCGCCATCGTTTTCCTGCACCACTCCGGCAGCGATGCGAGCGACTCCGTATCGGCGGTGTAGCGCGCAAAGTTGAAGGCAAGCTCGCGGCGGACGATGAGTTCCTCAAGAAAATCGTCGGCCAGCAGCTTGTGCTCCTCGGCATAGTCCCTGACAGCAAGGGCGATCTCGAGAGACGAAATCTGCCCGAAGTGCAGGTAAGGGCTGAGTTCGCTCGTGGCGTGACGGGATGGCTGGTTCGATTCTTTCCCGTAGCGGTAAAGCTTCTGTTCGAGGAAAATTTCCAGGTGCCGGCGAG
The DNA here is from genome assembly GCA_963788485.1 of Terriglobia bacterium. Taxonomy (GTDB): domain Bacteria; phylum Acidobacteriota; class Terriglobia; order Bryobacterales; family Bryobacteraceae; genus BOG-234. Next base: position 5,846 of record CAWBIS010000125.1, on the reverse strand, counting down.
CGGCCGCATATCCTCCCGAGCAGGATATGGAAGGCGGCACGGAATGGTCGATTTCGCAGGCGCTCACCGCCGGCGAAGGAAAATGGCGCAAATCCTCCGGCAACAGACTGCCCACCCAGCGGCGCTTCACTCCAATCGCAGGCAGGGGCTTCATAAAGAGCGGGAGTTCACGGCGGATCTTCGGCCGTATGGTGTAAGCTGCCCAGGCCCGCTTTTCGTGCCGGCTCATGGGCACGATGCAGCTCGAATCGACGGCGATATAAGGACTTCCGATCTTTTGGGGCACCCGGCGGTTGTGATCCGCGGCGATAAACGACGGATAGTCGTCGGTAACGACGCATCTGGCTCTCGCTGCCAGCCGGTAAAGGACGTCATTCGCATCCCGGCGGGACGCGCGCAGATAGAAAAGGTACCCGGCGCCACTGCGCTTGACCGCTTTCGCGGTCTCGGGAACGGCTTCCAGAACGAACTGGTGGAGGCGGTCGTTCGCTCCGCGGTACGTGCAGGTCAGCGCTTCGTACACCAGGAGCGGAAGGCCGTTTTCGTTGGCGATTTCCGCCGCGTGCGCGAAGGCATGGTTCGATTCCGCCCGCCGGTTCATCTGGCACCAGTAGAGGACGTAGTCTGCGTTTTCCCGCACCGGCGACTCGTTCAGCAGCCGGATCCTCTCCCGTTCCACGGCCATTGCAATATTGTTGCGCGAGCCACCCTGGCGCCGCGCGTGCGGCGGCCTGCAGCCAATGTGAGAAACTGACGGCGTAATGAACGGAAGGCGATGGCGAGCAGCCATCCTGTCGACGCTCCTCATCGCAGCGCCATTCACCAGCGCCCCGGCGCCCGGCCAGGAGGACCCCGCGGCGACTCCCGCTGCAGTCATTCCCGCACACGAGGTGCTGGATTACGCTGTCGAGTGGCGCCTGGTTCCGGCGGGCACCGCCAAGCTCGTCTGGACGAGCGCGTCTCAGGCCGCACCAGGCGCCGGCCAGGTGCGCCTCCATATGGAGTCCGCCGGGCTCGTATCGCGCCTCTACCGTGTCGACGATGAATATACGGCCGCTTTGAGCCAGGGCCTCTGCGCCGAAAATTCGTTCCTGAGCACGCACGAGGGCAGCCGAAACCGGGAGACGCGCGTGAGTTTCAACGCGCAAACGAGGAAAGCCGAGTACGTCGAAAAGGATCTCACCAGGAATTTGACCACGGTCCACCAGGTGGATATTCCGCCCTGCGTTCACGACGTAATCGGCGGACTGATGGTACTCCGCACGCTTTCCGTCGAGCCGGGAAATACAGTGCAGATTCCCATCAGCGACGGCAAGAAATTCGTGCAGGTGAAGGTCGAATCGCAACGCCGGGAAGAGATAAGAACGGCGATGGGAGAGCGGAAGACGATTCGTTACGAGGTCTTCCTGTTCGATAACGTGCTCTACAAGCGTTCGGGCCACCTGCATATCTGGCTTACCGACGACAACCTCCACTTGCCCGTGCAGTTGCAGGTGCGCCTGCAGTTCGCCATCGGCACCATCACGTTGAAGCTCCAGAAGGAGGAGAAGTCATGACGCGTTTGCTCGTGCTGCTGCTGGCGTCGGGCCTGTGGGCTCAGGACAAGCCCGCCGGAACTGCAGCCGGCGCGCTTCTCGGAACCAGGGAAGCGGCGGATCTGACCACGCGCATGGCGCAGCTGATGGAATCCACCGCGGTTGCCGTGCCGGGACTGGTTCGCGCCAGCGAGCCCATCAAACAGAGTGCCGACATGGCGCTCGCCGGGATGGGGGCAAGCCCGCGGAGCGCGACGCTGACCTGGCAATTCATGAACGAGCTTCGCGCCTATCTGGCTCTTTCCGATTCCATGCCGCGCCCATATCCATTTCCGGCGGCGGCCGAAAAGCAATTCGCCGAGCTGCGGGAGGATCTCGACCGCCTGCAGCAGCATTTCGCCGCTCTTCTCGATGCCGCAGGCGTGGCCGACCAGAGCCGCAATGCCGATCCCAACGGGCTGAGTCGCTATGCAGACGCGAATACGAAGATGCTGCCGGCCGACAAAATGCCGCGCGTGGTCTTTCTGGGCGATTCCATCACGGATCTCTGGCGCCTGAACGAATACTTCACGGGCCGGGATTTCGTCAATCGGGGAATCGGCGGCCAAACCACGTCCCAGATGCTGGCGCGGTTTCGCCAGGACGTGATCGGCTTGAATCCGAAGCTGGTGGTGATTCTTGGAGGCACCAACGATATCGCCGCCGGAACCTCAGCCAATCAAATCGAAGACAATCTGGCCAGCATGGGCGAATTGGCGAAAGATCACGGCATCAAAGTGGTATTCGCCTCAATCCTGCCGGTCAGCGATTACCACAAGGATGTCGATCCCCGCTACGAGATGACCAGGACCCGCCCGCCTGCAACCATCCAGGCTATCAACAAATGGATCCAGACTCTTTGTCTCACAGGAGGGTTTGCGTGGATGGATTATTACTCCGCCATGGTGGACTCCATGGGCAAGTTAAAGGCGGACCTTTCCGATGACGGCCTGCACCCGAATGCCAGAGGTTATCGCGTTATGTCGCCGGTCGCGCTGGAAACGATTGACCGCGTGCTCTCGCGTCAGTCCCCCGCGACGGAAGAAAGCGCGAAGCACCGCTTGCATATCTTAGGCCGGTAAGCCGTTCCTTTCGAACGTTACCAAATCACGGACTCCCTCCTTCCGGACACCGCAGCCCCGGCAATCATGACATAGGTAACCAACCGGAATGTTGCCTAATAGCGTATTGACCGAGGCGAATCGGGTACTTTATTCTGCGGGTGTATGAAACGGGGAAAAGCCGGAAACAACATCATTGAATTCTCGCTTCTTGTTCCGTGGTATCTCTTTTTGTTCATGGGCTCGTTCAACATGGGCCTTTATGGGTATGCCATGGTGTCGGTGGAAAATGCCGCGCGTATCGCGGCCGTCCATTCCTCGGGTAGTCTCGCCGCGGTTACGGATGGGAAGGCCTGCACTCTGGTGCTGGATCAACTGACATTTCTTCCGAATCCCCCGACGGTATGTACCGGCAATCCTCTCACTGTCAGCTCAACAGCTGTTTCGGGCCCTGAGGGCGTCGCCAATTCGGCGGCTCAGGTAACTGTGACATACGTGATGCCTGCGGTTGCGAATGTGCCCGGCATGCCCGGGCAATACACGATAAGCCGCACCGTCACCATGAAAATCGGAGGCTGAACGCAAATGCCGCGTGGACGCAGGGGTTCGGCGATGGTAGAGTTCGCCCTTTTAGGCGTTCCCACGCTCTTCCTGACGGTTTCCGTCTTCGAAATCTCGATGACGATGTGGCAATATCATACGCTTGCCGAAGCGGCCGCTCAGGGCGCAAGATACGCCGCTACTCACGGTTCGGACTGCTCGCAGAATGGAAACACCTGCACAACCACCGCCAAACAGGTGGCCAGCGTAATCGCGAACTCCGCTGTCGGGGTGGATCCCACCAAAGTGACTGTGACGCTGACGCCGCAGACCGGAAGCGCGATCGGCCCCTACACTCTGAGTGACTGTGAGACAGCCGACGCCAATGCGCCGAATTGTACGAATAATTTTCCACCGACCAGCCTTGCGCCGCCGAGCACCATCACAGTCAGGATGACTTACGCCGTGAGTAACCCGTTCGTCCTGTTTTGGCCTGGCGCGGGAAAGGTGGCGGATAAGGGTATGACGCTGGGCGCTATCTCCACGGAGGAACTCCTGTTTTGAAACACCGCGAACCTCACTCATCCGAACGCGGCCAGGCCGCGGCCATTATGGTCCTGTCTCTCACCATGCTTTTCGGAGTGATCGGCTTTTCGGTCGATCTGGGCCAGGGTTATTACAGAAAGCAGGCGGCGAAGGCCGCGGCCGATGCCGCAGCTCTGGCCGCGGCCGCATGGGCGACCAGCAACACGCCCGCGTGCGGCACGACCATTCTCTGCTCCACGAACTCGTGCGCGACCCTCACGACCGCGGGAAACGCATCCTACGTGGGGTGCCAGTACGCAAAAACAAACGGATTTACGGACGGCAGCAACAATCAAACCGTCACCATGAGCGCGAATTCCGGTTCGCCCACATCTTCGGCGCCTGGCGCGTCTACCTCTTACTGGATCACAGCCACCGTCTCGGAGAAGGAACCGCAGTTATTCCTCGGTGTATTCGGATCGGCCATGGCCACGGTGAACGCTCAATCGACCGCGGGCCTGGTGAGTTCCGGGACGGCGACGTCTCCCTGCATATACATCCTCTCGCCGACGGCTACCGATGCGTTTGACGCGGGCAACGGCGTTACTATCAACACCACATCGTGCGGCATCTACGTAAACTCGAACGCGTCGACGGCGATGCTTGTGACCGGGGGCGCCACGGTCAACAGCTCGATCATCGACGTCGTGGGCGGCGTTACGAAGAATAACGGTGGTACGACCAGCACTAGCCCGCAAACCGGAGTTGCCGCGGTCACAAATCCTTTTGCCGGCCTTTCCACCCCTACCGTCTCAGGCAGTTGCCTTTCCGGCAATTTCACCTCCTGGCAAGCCAGCCCTTACACTCCGCAGCCGGGCAACTATTGCAGCGGGTTCTCGCTCGGCAACGGCATGGGGGCCGTCATGGCTTCGGGCACATACGTGATCAGCGGTGGGCCGTTCAGCATCCAAAGTGGCCCGCTGACGGCCAGCGGCCCGGTCCTGATCGTTCTTTCGGGCTCTTCGGCCTATGTAAATATTGCCAATGGGACCACCGTCAATCTCTCGGCTCCGTCGACCGGCACTTACCAGGGGATTCTTTTCTTCCAGGATCCGACGGTCGCCTCACCCAGCGCGAGCACGATCGCCGGCGGCGCGAGCATGACTCTCGCCGGCTCCATGTATTTCCCCAAAGCGCTGGTGAACATCAACAACGGCACCAACTCGCAAACCGGGGCGCTCGTAGCCGGAGAAGTGAATTTCGAGGGAGGCGCCACTTTCAAAGCCGGTACCCAGGCGCAAACGGGCATCAGCACCAGCGGTGGGTATACCCCCTATCTGCTCCAATAGCCGCGCGGGCCGGCCCTGTTACCATGGCGGTCTGCGCATCGGAATTCACACCTCGCGCGCGAAATCTTTGGAAGACGCGGCGATTTCGGCACACCGGCTGGGCGCGAATACCTTTCAGATCTTCTCCGCCAGCCCGCGTATGTGGCGCGCCGGGGTCCCCGACCCGGCCGATGTCAAACGATTCCGCGATGCCCGTGCACGTTTGGATCTTGCGCCGCTGGCGATTCACGTCAATTACCTGACCAACCTCGCCGCGCTCGATCCCGTAATCCGGGAGAAGTCGATTGTGGCCTTTCGCGGGGAACTGGATCGCGCCGCTGTCATTGGCGCGGAGTATCTGGTGCTGCATCCCGGCAGCTACAAGGGCCAGTCCATCGAAGAGGGCATCGCAGCATTCGTCGGTGGCCTGGCGGAAGCGGCGCGAGGTTTCCGCGCTCCCGGGCTGACGGTGCTGCTGGAGAATACGGTCGGATCGGGGTGCCAGATCGGAGGCAAGTTTGAGGAACTGCGGATGATCCGGGATCTCGCTGCGCAGGAAACGGATCTGCCGCTCGCCTACTGTCTCGATACCTGTCACCTGCTCGCGTCCGGATATGACGTCTCGCGCGCGCCGGGATTGAAACGGACGGTTGCCGAGGCGGATCGGGTGCTCGGGCTGGATCTGGTGCGTGTAATTCACGCCAACGATTCCAGAGGCGGGCTGAATTCGCATCTGGATCGTCACGCCAATATCGGCGAAGGCGAGATCGGCGAGGCAGGATTTCGCCGCATACTGACCCACCCGGTCTTCCGGCGGT
>CAWBIS010000124.1:0-25218 GCA_963788485.1 Terriglobia bacterium | reverse complement strand
TAGCACGATATCCGAAAACTTGTAGTTGTCGCGCGCGGAATCCTTCACGATCTTCCGGATGGCGGGCATATCGTAGTATTCGACTCCGCGGCCCAGCGCGTACATCATCATTTTTTCAGTGAACGTTTGCGTGAATTCTTCGGGATGGCTCAGCAGCGCGTTGCGCAGATCGCTGGGGCCGTTGACCACGGTTCCATCGGCCAGTTTGCCGCCCGTATCGATTTTGGTTCGGGTAAAGCGGTCCATGGTTCGATAGCTGCCGATCGTATCGAAATTCTCGAGCGAGAATCCGAGCGGATCCATCACGCCATGACAAGCGTTACAAGTCGGATTGGCGCGATGCATTTCCATGATCTCGCGAATGGTGTGCGGTTTTTCGCCATCCTTATTTTCTTTGAACGCCGGGACATTGGGTGGCGGCGGTGAGGGCGGCGTGCCGGTGATGTTCTCCAGAATATAGGCTCCGCGGAGCACGGGCGATGTGCGGTTGGGATACGCCGTCACCATCAGCACCGCGCCTTTGCCAAGCAGTCCGAAGCGGTTGGGATCGGTGAGCGTCACGCGGCGGAACTCGTCGCCCCTGACGTTTTCGATGCCATAATGCTCGGCCAGACGCTCGTTGACGAATGTATAGTTGGCGCTGAGAAGGTCGACGACGCTGCGATCCTCCTGGAATATGCTGCCGACGAACATCTCCATTTCGGTGCGGAAGGCGGCCCGGAGGGGAGCGTTGAACGACGGATAGACGTACGGGTCGGGTTCGAGCGCATCCATATCCCGAACCTTCAGCCACTCGAACGCGAAGTTGGTGACCAGGGTTTTGGCGCGCGGATCGGCCAGCATGCGCCGGATTTCGTGCTCCAGTCCCTTCGGGGTGTTCAGCTTGCCCTGTTCGGCGGCGGTGCGCAATTCTTCGTCGGGGATGCTGCTCCAGAGGAAGAACGACAAGCGCGACGCCAGCTCGATACCGCTCAGTTTGTAAATGCTGCCGGGCCGGGCATCGGCCGGCGGGGGTTCGACGCGATACAGAAACTTCGGGCTGGCCAGCAGCGCCACGGTGGCGTTCTCAATGCCGCCTTCAAAAGAGCCGGTCGACTTCCGGCCTTCGTTGTAAAACTGCATGAGCGGGGCGAGATCCTTCTCAGTCACCGGCCGCCGGAACGCCTTCGTGGCGAGATTGGAGACGATGCGCGAGGCGCACGCGGATTCTTCGCTGGCATCGGGCGCGCGGCATACGAAGATACGTGCGCGGCTGGCCGTTTCGACCGGGCTGCCGGTGGGATTGAAAGGCCCGTCGATCGTAACAGCGGCTCCGCCGCCGCGACCGCCGCGACCACCTCCCGCGCTGCCGTTGGCTATGACGCCGCCGACCACGGTACCCGTGCTTGAGTAGCCGGTTCCGGCGGCGCCCGGCACAAATCCAAACAACTCGCCCTCGCTTTCGGCGAAACTGTGGCCTGCATTCGCGGCGACGATCTCATGGAGCCCCGCTTTGAGGTGGGTGCGTCCATTGATGTCGACTTTCGCGCCATCGACGGTGAAGACCGCCGGGCGGTTGGTCGCGCGGATTTCGTAATCTCCTTCATATGGCGCCAGAAACTCGGCCGTGATCCCGCCACGCGCGCCGGGCGGGAGAGGTATTTCAAGATCGGTTCCGCGCAGCTGAGTTTTGACTTCCTTCATCGAAGGCGGAGTTCCGACCGCCTGTTTCGCCACCGCGCGGGCGGCCATGATGTACTGATCCAGGAAAGACGGGGACACTTTCAGCACTTCGGCGATGTTGTCGAAACCGCCGCTGATATCGTCGCTCGGAAGCAGAGCGGCGGAATCCACATTGATGTCGAAAAGGTCGCGCATGGCGTTCGCGTATTCGGCGCGATTCAGCCGGTGGATCCGCACGCTGCCGGGGTTGAAGCTGAGGGCGCTCGCCTTGTCGAGAGAGTTCTCGAGATAGGTGGCAAACGCGGCGACCGCCTCAACGGGAGGCCTGGGCGCTCCGGGGGGCGGCATCATGCCTCCGCGCAACTTGCGGATGGCTCTTTCCCAGGTGAGCGCGTCCTTTTCCGGATGCGCGAGATCCATGGTGTCGAAGGCCAGTTTCGCGGTTCTGAGCTTCTGATTGTGGCAGGTGACGCAGTAGCGATTGACGAGCGCCCGGTTCGGATCGGTGGAAGAGGGCGCTTGCCTCGAAGCTTCCTGGGGCGCTGCGGCCAGGGCGCCTGCCGCAAAGGCGGCGAGCAGTAAGTGACGCATTATAGAGGACGACCGCTCCTTATTCTATACCCCGTGAATGCCGGGCGGAAGGGGTTGGATCGTAAGGAAATGTACCGCGCGCTGGAGCTAAGAAAGGCGTTTCACTAAACAATGCCGCCGAGCTCGCGGGCATGCGCCCAGAGCCCACGGTAGGCAGTGTAGAGGAATGCATCCGGGTCGCCGGAAAGCTGGCCGAAGTCCTTCGTGGCTTTGGCCTGGATCATGTCTTCGGGGCCTTTGCCCTGCTTCAGCAGCTTGACCAGTTCTTCGCGGATTTTGGTCACGAGTTCGAGATTCGCCTCCAAATCGGCCCTGGTCATCACCGGCCCGGAACCGGGCACGATTTTCGTCTGATCGTTGGCGATGCCGAGCAGCGTGCGCTGCGCCTGCTGCATGCCGCCGATCCAGCCGCCGCAGAACCAGTCGAGCACCGGCAGCCTGCCCGGTTGCACCGCATCGCCGGTCATTAGAATGTTCGACTGTGTGAAGTGGATATAAATGTCGCCATCGGTATGCGCGATCGGCATGACGCCGTATTCGATCGGCTCTCCGCCAAAAGTGGTTTTGCCGGTGGTGTAGAAAGTCTCGGTGGGCAGAGCGTCTTTCGCCCTCGGCGGGAAGGTCTTCTTCTCCCAATCGTGGATGATCTCCTGAGTCATCCAGAGTTTGGTGTTCATGTGCGCAACCAGCTTCGCGCCGGATTTCGCCATGGCGTCGTTCCCGCCCGTGGATTCCAGGTGCCAGTGGGTGTTGAAGACCGTCTTCACAGGACCCGCGAGCTTGAGCACATCCTGCGCGTGCGCGGCGTCGCCGCAATCGACGAGGAGGCTGCCGCCGTCGCCCGCAAGGGCCACGATGTTGTTTCCCGCTCCCGTGATCAGCGTCACCTTGTCGGTAAGTTTCGTCGCTGCGGGGCTTGTTTGGGCCAAAACCGCGCGAGACAAACCGAGCGCTGCCGCGCCGCCCGCCAGGGTGCGGAGGAATTCACGTCGTTGCGGATTCATTACGGTTCGATTGTATCGCTTGCAGACGCAATCGGCGAGGCTGCCGCCGCTTCAACCGGCGAGCGCAAATATGGGGGACCGCCGGTCGATTCGGTTTCCAGGGAAATCCTTGATGCCGGCCATTTCGACGGCGATAGCGCGCCGCATATCCCGCGACAAATTCTCGGACGTGGGAGCGTCGATTGCGACTTCGTCTTCCGCCAGGTAGAGAATCGCAGCCAGAGCCGATTCCGAACCCTCCGGGCTGTGATGGCGCGCCACGGCGACGACGAGATCCGCGGGCAAGCCCCATCTCTTCAGCAATTCCCCCCCGATGGTGGCGTGATCCGTACCGTACACAAGGGTTTCGGCGTACACCCGCGGAAACCCGGAGGACACGCGATCCAGTTCATCCAATGCCATCCCGGACGGGCAGCGATGAATAATGAGCCGGCCTATATCGTGGAGGAGCCCGGCGACGTATGCGACATCCTGATCGAAGCCGCACTCGCCCGCCATTTCGTGGGCAGTTGCGGCGACCAGCTTCGAGTGTCTCCACAATTCGGCCAGAGTGCTGGAAGCGAACAGCGGGCCGAAAGCCGCGTCCATGAGCGCCTTGCGCGCCAGCGGGATACCGAGGCGCATGACCGCTTGTTTCAAATCGGAGATCGAGGAAGAAAAGCCAAAGAAGGCGGAGTTGGCAGCGGACAACAGCCGCCCGGCAAGCACCGGGTCGGAACCGGCGATCGATTCGAGTTCGAAGACGGACACGTCTTCCGCGGAAGTTCGCATCAGTCTGGCGGCCGCGGCGGGCAGCACCGGCAGTTTGCCGGTCAGCGTCAGCGCGACCTCCGGGCGGGTGATTTTGCGCAGCGCTGCGGCAACCCCGGGGTCGAGCCGCGCCTCCGAATCGCTGAAGTAATCGTCGATCGCCGCGATTGTGGACGTCCCGTTATAGGCGGCGAACTCGATCGCCTCGTCGAACTCGTCGCATGCCTCGAGGATCTGGGCCGCCAGTTCGACATCGCCGGTAAATTTTCCATGGTACGTGGGCTGCCGCGGGTGCAGGATGGTTTCCGCCATCCTCACGATCAACCCTTCAAACGATGGCACTTGGGCTTCGCCCGCCGCGCCGGCCGGGTCTGCCTCCGAGGGCTTGTCCCGGTGGACTTCCGCGGCGAGGATTAATGCGATCTCGACCGCGCCTTCAATGGAAAGCGTCCGTGCAACCCGGCCGCAAAGATCCGCGACGCGCCGGCGGTGCAACGGATGTTCGACACGGGAGGTTGGCTCCTTGGTTGGCACCGCTTATTCCCATATCGGCCAAAAGAAAATTGCCTATAGGGGTCGATCTTCGCCGATTGTGGCGAAACTCACCGAACCTGGCGCGACAGGCGGAGCGCTCCGCAAAGGGAGCCATCACCCGGAGCAGGAGCGGAAATCATGCTAGAATCGCGCCATTACCAGGAGATCTCATTTGCGGCTTTTGGCGTTTTTCATCCTGAGCGGCGCGATTCTGGCGCAGGCCCCTTCGGCCGCGCCAGCGGGTTCTGTGCCTTCAAATGAGGCGCCCTCGATCAAGTCGATCGGGACGATGAAAGAGATCATGCTGGACATCATCTATCCGACCTCCGACCAGATCTTCTACGTCAGCCGCAACGAGAAGAAGACGGAGAAAGACTGGGTGGATATCCGCCAGGCCGCATTAATGCTGGCAGAATCGGCGAATCTGCTGATGGCCGACAACCGGGCGAAGGATAAAGACCAGTGGATGCGTGATGCCAAACTACTGTGGGACGTTGGGGACAAAGCCTACAAAGACGCCAAGGTGAAGGACGAACAGGGCCTTGAGGCGCTCAACGCCGAACTGTATGAGGCGTGCCAGAGTTGCCATGTGCACTATCGGCCGGGGTACCGGCGCCGGCCATAACGAAATGTGCAGGAATATCAAAACGCTGTTTAACTTCGATCCGCCGGTCACGGAGGAAGAGATTCGCGCCGCGTCGCTGCAGTTCGTAAGAAAGATCAGCGGTTTCACCAAACCTTCCAAAGCCAACGAACGATTGTTTCTCGATGCGGTCGACGACGTCGCCGGCATCTCGACGCGACTCCTGCGTTCGCTCGAAACCACCGCGCCGCCGCGAAACCGGGAGATCGAGGCGGCCAGGGCGAAGGCGCGGGCTGCGGAACGTTTCGGCGACTAAGTCCGCGTCGTCAGGCTTCTATAATCGACTTGTGACCGGCAACGATATCCGTCAGCGTTTCCTCGATTTCTTCCACGCCCGCGGGCATCGCGTGGTCCGCAGCAGTTCTTTGTTGCCAGCCAACGACCCTACTTTGCTGTTTACCAACGCCGGCATGAACCAGTTCAAGGAGGTTTTTCAGGGTCTGGAACGGCGCGATTACACGCGCGCCGCGTCTTCGCAGAAGTGCGTACGGGCGGGCGGCAAACATAACGACCTGGAGAACGTCGGGTACACGCGCCGGCATCACACCTTCTTCGAAATGCTGGGCAATTTCTCCTTCGGCGACTATTTCAAAGCCGAAGCCATTGAGTTCGCCTGGGATCTGATCACCAAAGATTACGGGCTCGCGAAAGATAAGCTCTACATCACCGTTTTTCGCGAGGACGATGAAGCCGAGCGGCTCTGGCAGGAAGTGGCGGGCGTGCCGAAGAGCCGGATCTTCCGGCTGGGCGAGAAAGACAATTTCTGGCAGATGGGCGACACCGGTCCGTGCGGCCCTTGTTCCGAGATTCACTACGACCTCGGGCCGGAAGCTGCGGAGCCCGGCCGTGAGCAGGAAGAGTTTCCGGATGACGGCGGCGGGCGGTTTGTAGAAATCTGGAACCTCGTCTTCATGCAATTCAATCGCGATGCGTCCGGCGCGATGACTCCGCTGCCAAGGCCTTCGATCGATACGGGCATGGGGCTGGAACGCTTAGCCGCGGTGTTGCAGGGCAAGCTTTCGAATTACGACTGCGACCTGCTGCTTCCGATCGTGGAACGCGCCGGCGAGTTGTGCGGCGTGGAATATGGAGCGGACAGCCGCAGCGATACGGCTCTCCGCATCAACGCGGACCACGCGCGCGCCACGGCATTTCTGATTCACGATGGCGTGCTGCCTTCGAACGAAGGGCGCGGGTACGTGCTGCGCAAGATCATGCGCCGGGCCATGCGGAATGCGCGGCTGATCGGCAAACAGGATCCCTATCTCTACGAGCTCACCGGATTTGTGGCGGAATTGATGCGCCCGGGTTATCCGGAGCTGATGGAATCGGTGCAGCGGGTGGCCCGCATCGTGAAAGACGAAGAGCATCGCTATGCGACCACATTCCTTGTGGCCGAGAAAGTTTTCAACGATGAGATCGCGCGGCTCTCGAATGGGACGGTGCCGGGTGCCGTTTCGTTCAAGCTTTACGACACCTATGGGCTGGCTCTGGACGAACAGGAAGACATCGCGCGGGAACGCGGCGTTCATATCGATATCGCGGGATTCGAAGCCGAGATGCGCCTGCAGCGGGAACGCGCGCGCGCCAGCTGGAGAGGCGCGGAGAAGGGTGTCATTGCTCCCGCGTACCAGCGATTGCTGGAGAATGGCCGCACCCGCTTCCTCGGCTATGATTCGCTCGACGCCGTGTCGAAGGTCACCGGAGTGATTCTGGATCAGCAACTCGCGGAAAGCTTGCCTGCGAACTCCGCAGGCGAAGTGGTGCTGGATCAGACGCCGTTTTACGCGGAAACCGGCGGCCAGATCGGCGATCGCGGAACGCTTTACAACGCGCATACCGGCGAGACCGTGGCGGTTGTCGAAGACACACGCCCCGCGGTTCCGGGCCTTACGGTCCACAGGATTCGCACCACTGCCCCGATTGGTATCGGCGACGAATTGCGCGCCGAGGTGGCCGCGCCGGAGCGCTGGTCGACCATGCGCAATCACACCGCTACGCACTTGCTCCACGCCGCGCTGCGCCAGGTTTTGGGCCCGCACGTGAAGCAGGCGGGCAGCGTGGTCGAGCCGCCGCGGCTGCGCTTCGATTTCACGCACTATGCCGCGCTCGATCCGGCGGAGAAAACGGAGATCGAGCGGCTGGTGAATCAGCAGATCCTGCGCAACACACAGGTTACGACCAACGTGATGCCGATCGATCAGGCGATCTCGACGGGCGCGATGGCTCTGTTCGGCGAGAAGTATGGCGACCAGGTTCGCGTGGTGTCGATTCCCGAGTTCAGCAAGGAGCTTTGCGGCGGCACGCACGTGACGCGCACGGGCGATATCGGGGTGTTCAAGATTACCTCGGAAAGCAGCATCTCGGCGGGCGTGCGGCGCATCGAGGCCATTACGGGAGAAGGCGCGGTGGCGCAGTTCCAGGAATCGAGCGAGGCGCTGCATCGTATTGCCAACATGCTGCGCGTGGGCGAACCGGAACTGGTCGAACAGGTGGATCGTCTGATCGCCGAAAAACGCAATTTCGAACGCGAAATCGCTCAGCTCAAGACGAAACTGGCGCAGTCCGCCGTCAGCGATCTCGAAGCTGCCGCGAGAGAAAAGAACGGATCGCGTTATCTGGTGGCGCAGGTTGCGGGCCTCGACCGCCAGCAGATGCGTACGCTGGCCGATACCTTGCGAAACAAGTGGAGATCGGCCGTTGTCGTGCTGGCTTCTGTAGATGACGGAGCGGTTTCGATTGTAGCCGCGGTCACCAAAGATCTGACCCAGCGCATACAGGCCGGCAAGCTCGTAGGCACTCTGGCGGCGGCGGTTGGAGGCAAAGGGGGCGGTCGTCCGGACATGGCCGAGGGCGGCGGCAAGGATGCATCCGCACTACCCGGTTCACTTGATCGCCTCACAAATGAGGTCGAAAGCAAGCTGTGAGCGAGTTACCCGCGTTCGACGCCATTGTCGTAGGCGCCGGACCTACAGGCCTCGCGTGCGGCCTTGAAATCAAGCGGCGCGGGCTCAACGCGATGGTGATCGACAAAGGTTGCATCGTCAACTCGCTCTATAACTATCCGACCCACATGACGTTTTTCACCACGCCGGAGCTGCTGGAGATCGGCGATCTGCCGATGACCAGCATGTACGAGAAGCCAACACGCACTGAGGCGCTCAAGTATTACCGGCGCGTCGCCGAACATTACAAGCTCGATATCCATCAATACGAACGAGTCGATTCAATCGACGGCGAAGATGGAGCGTTTACCGTGCCGACTACCGATCGGCTGGGCGCGCGCCATTGTTACAAGGCGAAAAAGATCGTCATTGCGACCGGTTATTACGACGTTCCAAACTTGTTGAACGTCCCGGGCGAGGATCTGCCGAAGGTTATTCACTATTACAAAGAGGCGCACCCGTACTATAACCATGACGTACTGGTGGTGGGCGCCAAGAACTCGGCTGCAATTGCAGCGCTTGAGTTGTATTGGACCGGCGCGCGAGTCACTTTGGTACATCGCGGCCCTGGCATTCACAAGCACGTCAAATACTGGATCAAGCCCAATATTGAAAACAGAATTAAAAACGGCGAAGTGAAGGCTTACTTCAATTCGTCTGTTACTGAAATTTGTCCGGATTACGTCCGGATTCAGACTCCCGACGGTAACATCAGTATTCCTAACGACTTTGTTTTAGCGATGACGGGCTACAGTCCCGATTTAACGTTTCTTAATGCGAACGGGATCGTACTGGAGCCGCAAACACTCAAGCCGAAGATCGATCCCGATAGCCTTGAAAGCGACAGAAAAGGCGTTTTTCTTGCCGGAGTCATTGTCGCCGGGATGCATACGAACGAGATCTTTATCGAGAACGGACGATTCCACGGCCGTCAGATCGCAGAAGCCATCGCGCGCCGGCTTTCGTAAGTACAAGATCCTCTTGAGTCTGTAATAAGCGGCACGCAAACTGTAAGACCTCGTTACGATTGGCCGCTCGGTTGCTGTTATGAAACCGCGTGGTGTGTCACTGAATCAATGAAGTGGCAGGACAGCCAAGGTTGTCGAAAAAGAGGTTTGCAAAATGATCGCTTCGCTGCTCAATTCGATTTTCGGTTGCTCTCACAATAGAACAACTTTTCCTCTCACTCCTTCCCGGCGAACGCAGTTGTCTTCGGAGGCAAGTCGGCAGGGAACTTATGTGGTTTGTCTGGATTGTGGCAAGGAATTTGATTACAACTGGAAAGAGATGCGCGTCGGAGACGCCGTGGCGGCTCGCGCAGTAACAGCGAACGCGTTTTCGGCCGCTAACAGATAGGTCTCAGTCGGCTCTCTGATTTCGCGCTAACGCAACAGCGGATTGCCAATCCGCCGCAGGTCAAACCTACCCTACAAGCTGCCGAGGATGTTCCAGAATTCGGGAAAGGAGACGGAGGCGGCCTCCGCGTGGTCAATCGTCGATTCTCCGTCTCCCCGAAGAGCGGCTACCGCAAATGCCATAGCGATCCGGTGGTCGCCGAAAGAATCGAACTCGGCCGCACGGAATTGCTGTTTTCCCGGTATGCGCATTCCGTCTGGCGTCACTTCGACCGCGACGCCCATGCGTTCAAAGTTTGTCGCTACTGTCGCTATGCGGTCAGTTTCCTTGATGCGAAGCTCCTGCGCATCCCGAATCTCGAGCCCCTGTTCGGAAGCCGCACCGAGTACCGCGAGCACGGGAAGCTCGTCGATCAGTGCAGCCGTCAGGTCTTTTTCGATCACGCCTCCGCGCACCGGAGCGTGACGCACCTCAATATCGCCGGTCAGTTCTCCGTTGACGGATTCGATCCGCAGCACCTTTACGGGTGCGCCGATGGAGAGCAGGAAATCGAGCAGCGCCGAACGCGTGGGGTTCAGGCCGACATTCTGAATCACCAGATGCGAGCCCGGGACCAGCAGTCCGGCCACGAGGAAGAATGCGGCCGAAGACAGATCGCTCGGCACCACGAGATCGCGCCCCGTTAATCGTGCGGGACCTTCGAGCGTGATGACTTTCTGCCTGGCCTGCAAGTCAGCGCCGAACTCGCGCAATGCAATTTCGGTGTGATCGCGCGACCTGATCGGCTCGCGCACCACTGTCGTGCCTTTGGCAAACAATCCCCCGAACAGCACACACGTTTTCACCTGCGCGCTGGGTACGGGCAAAGTGTAATCGATGGGATGCAGTGAGGTTCCGCGAATCACAAGCGGGGGGAACCGATTTTCGCGCGCCTCGATGCACGCTCCCATCAGAGCCAGAGGCTTCATGATGCGATCCATCGGCCTGCGAGAGAGAGACTCATCCCCGAAAATGCGGCTGACGAAAGGCTGCGCGGCAAGCAGTCCGGACATCATGCGAATAGTCGAACCCGAATTGCCCGCATCGAGATCCTGTGCCGGCTGCTTCCATCCGTCCTGTCCGCAACCGTGAATCGTTACGGTCGTGCCCTCTTCTTCGACCTGAATTCCCAGTGCGCGCACGCATCCGAGTGTCGAATGGCAATCGGCGCCGGTCGAGTAATTGGCAATCTTCGAAGGTCCCTCGGCGAGCGATGCAAGCATCGCGTAGCGATGCGAAATGGACTTGTCTCCGGGCAAAACAACCACGCCGGACAAGCGTCCCGCGGGGCGAATAGTCTGTCGCATGAAGCTCCATTGTAGACTTGAAAGTTCAAACAAATTGAACTGCGCGCAGCGCGGCGAAGCAATGACGTTTTTCGATTATGGAAAAACAATGGGCGGCGAGCTTTGGAAAACGAAAGTGATGGAGCATAATAGCGGTTTGGCAATTTTCCCCCTCGACGGCAGACTCCGAACGTAAATGTCACAGATCTTCAAATCGAGCGCGAACGCAACGGCCCGGATCAGCATCGTTCTCGCTGTGGTGGCGCTGGGAGGAATTGGCACCGCGCTTTTCCAGCTGATCGCGAATTCGACTTTTGCTACGCGCCAGGGCAATGCCCGCGAAGAGCCCATTCCGTTCAGCCACGCGCACCACGTCGGTTCGATGGGCATCGATTGCCGCTACTGCCACACGTCGGTGGAAAACTCCGATTTTTCGGTTGTGCCCCCAACGAAGACCTGCATCAACTGCCATTCGCAAATCTGGATTGACAGTCCCACGCTCGAACCGGTCCGGGCGAGTTACCGCACGAATGCTTCAATCCGCTGGACCAAGGTTTACGATCTGCCGGATTTCGTTTATTTCAACCACAGCATTCACGTCTACAAGGGTGTTGGCTGTGAGACCTGCCACGGGCGCATCGACAATCAGGCGCTGACCTGGCAGGAGCCGAATCTGCAGATGCGGTGGTGCCTCGACTGTCACCGCAACCCCGAGAAGTACCTTCGCCCGCGGGATCAGATCACGACCATGGGATATGAGCCGTCCGAGCCGCAGGATCAACTGGGCGCGAGGCTGGTGAAGGAATACCACGTTCAAAAACTGGAAACGTGCTGGACCTGCCATAGATAAGCATGCGATGACTGACAACGGCCAATCTTCTTCTAATACCGGCTCCGAAGGTCTATTGAACCTGACGACAATCCGGGCGCGGCTGGAAAAGGCCAAAGGCGCCGGATACTGGCGTAGTCTGGATGAACTGACTTCGGTTGAGGGTTTCAAGGATTTTCTGCATCGCGAGTTTCCCCGCCAGGCATCCGAATGGATCGACGACGAGGGCCGCCGCAATTTTCTGAAAATCATGGGTGCGTCGCTGGCGCTTGCGGGCTTATCGGCCTGCACGAGACAGCCGACCGAATACCTCCTTCCTTATGTCGAGGCGCCGGAGCAGTTGATTCCGGGCAAGCCCATCTTCTTCGCGACGGCGTTCCCGGTCAGCGGCGTTGCCAATCCGGTGCTGGTTGAGACGCACGAATACCGGCCCACCAAAGTGGAAGGCAATCCGGTGCACCCGGCGAGCATGGGTTCGACCGACGTTCCCACACAGGGCTCGATCCTTGGCCTTTACGATCCGGATCGCCTGCAGACGGTCAATTACGTCGATGAAGTACGCTCGTTTCCGTCGTTCCTCGAGAACTTCATCAACGTTCTGGCGCGGCAGCAGGCGAAGCAGGGCGGCGGCATTCGCATTCTGACCGAGACCATCACTTCACCCACGCTTTACGCGCAGATGCAGGACGTCCTGATGCGCTATCCGGGCGCGAAGTGGTATCAGTGGGAGCCCATCGGACACGGGCGGCGGATGGGAACGCAGATGGCGTTCGGGCAGTTCCTGAATCCGGTATATAAATTCGACCAGGCCGACGTTGTCCTTTCAATTGACGGCAACTTTCTGGCCAACGGCCCGGGCGGCGTCCGTTACGCGCGCGATTTCGTCTCGAAACGAATTCTGCGCGGCGACAATACCACGCAGAGCCGCTTCTACGCTGTTGAAACAACGCCCACTTCGACCGGGTGCAAGGCGGATCACCGGCAGGCGATCAAACCCTCCGATGTTGTCGCATTTGTGCGCGGGCTGGCTACTTCGTTGGGCGGCGGCACGGCAAGCGGTCCGCTTTCGGGCACGAAGTTCTACTCCGCGCTGGTGAAGGATCTGCAGGCGGCCAAGGGTAAATCGATCGTCATCGCGGGCGAGGATCAATCGCCGGAAGTGCACGCGGTGGTTCATTACATCAATCAGGTGCTGGGGAACAACGGCACGACTGTGACGTTTACGGCGCCGATCGAATCGAAGCCCGTGGACCAATGGGCCGATCTGCAGGCGCTGGTGCAGGATCTGCGCTCCGGGCAGGTCGACCTGCTCCTGGTTCTCGGCGGCAATCCGGTCTATATGGCGCCGGCGGAACTGAATCTCAAGGGCGCGATCCAGATGGCGAAGCTCAGGGTGCATCTTGGCGAACGCATCGACGAAACGTCCGAAGTTTGCCAGTGGAATATCCCGCAGGCGCATCCATTCGAACACTGGAGCGACGCGCCGGCGTACGATGGCACGATTTCGATCATCCAGCCTCTGATCGCTCCGCTGTACGATGGCAAATCGCTGCACGAGATGCTCTCCGCATTTACGGAGAACCCGGAAAAATCCACCTACGAAACCGTGCGCGACTACTGGCGCGGAAAGCATACGGGCGCCGACTACGAAACCTGGTGGAAGCGTTCGGTGCACGACGGATTCGTGAAGGATTCGGCGCTGGCCACCGTGAGCGCGACCGCGAAGCTGATTCCGCCGCAGGCGGGCGGAGGCGCGGCGGGATCGGGCTACGAGCTTTCCTTCCACAGCGATCCTTTTATCCTCGACGGCCGCTATTCGAACAACGCCTGGTTGCAGGAATTGCCGCGGCCGATCTCGCGTTTGACGTGGGATAACGCGGTCATCATCAGTCCGAAGACGGCCGATGATCTCAAGGTAACGGACGAAGATCAGGTCGCGATCGATTACAACGGCCATACGGTCTGGGGCGCCATCTGGCGCATCCCGGGCCAGCCCGACGGTTCGATCGCGTTGAGTCTGGGTTATGGACGGACGCGGGCGGGCCGCGCGGGCAATGGCGCGGGTTTCGACGTTTACCCGCTGCGGCCGGCCAACAGCCCCTATTTCGTTACCGGCGCCAATGTGCGCAAGCTGGACAAGAAGTTCCGTCTGGCCGCCGTGCAGCATCATTTCGCTATGGAGGGTCGCGAGCCGGTCCACGCGGGGACACTCGACGAGTTCAAGAGCGATCCTTATTTCTCGGAGAAGCAGAGTGAGCTTCCGCCCAATGGGCTGACCATCTTCCCGACGACCTTCAAGTATGAAGGCTACGCCTGGGGCATGGCGATCGACCTGACGGCGTGCGTCGGATGCGCCACCTGTGTCGCGGCGTGCGTCTCGGAGAACAATATCGCGGTGGTGGGCAAGGAGCAGGTGCTCAACACACGCGAGATGCACTGGATCCGCATCGACCGCTATTACAAGGGCGAGCCCGACCAGCCGGATATGTACTTCCAGCCGGTGGCATGCGTGCAGTGCGAGGACGCGCCGTGCGAAGTCGTCTGTCCGGTGGCGGCGACCGAAACCGATCAGGAGGGGCTGAACAATATGGTGTACAACCGCTGCGTCGGCACCCGCTATTGTTCCAATAATTGCCCGTACAAGGTTCGCCGGTTCAATTTCCTGTTGTTCTCGGATTGGGATACCGAAAGCCTGAAACTGCAGCGCAATCCGGACGTCACGGTGCGCAGCCGCGGCGTGATGGAGAAGTGCTCCTACTGCGTGCAGCGCATCAACTACGCAAAAATCACGGCGGAGAAGCAGGACCGCAAAGTGCAGGACGGCGAAATCATTCCCGCATGCGCGGCGGCGTGCCCGACGCAAGCCATTATGTTCGGAGATCTGAACGATCCGAAGAGCCGCGTTTCCGACTGGAAGCGCAGCAGTCTCAATTACTCCCTGCTGGGCGAACTGAACACACGCCCGCGCACCACGTATCTGACCGAGATACGCAACCCGAATCCGGAAGTCGGGAAATCGGAGAAGGAAAGCTGAAATGGCGCAACCGGTCGAGCTTCCAGATACTATTCAGGTCGGGCCAGTAATCGACGAAGGGCATACCCTTGCGTCGGTTTCGGACAAAATCAGCGGCATCGTCCTCAAACGCAAAATCACCATCGGGTGGGTTTTCGGTCTTCTGATCGCCTTCGGCGTCATGCAGTGTTTGATGGGGGCGGCGACCTGGCTCTTCATAAAAGGTGTCGGGATCTGGGGCATCAATATCCCGATCGGCTGGGGATTTGCCATCGTCAACTTCGTCTGGTGGATCGGTATCGGCCACGCCGGTACCCTCATCTCGGCCATTTTGCTGCTGCTGAATCAATCGTGGCGGAATGCGATCAATCGTTTCGCGGAAGCCATGACTATTTTCGCGGTTCTGTGCGCGGGCATGTTCCCGGTGCTGCATACAGGCCGCCCGTGGCTCGCTTACTGGCTGTTGCCCTATCCGAATACGATGGACCTCTGGCCGCAATTCCGTAGTCCGCTGGTGTGGGACGTGTTTGCGGTCTCGACTTATCTGACGATTTCCGCCGTCTTCTGGTACGTGGGCCTGATTCCCGATTTCGCCACCCTGCGCGATTCGGCCAAACAGCGCTGGAAGCAGGTCGCATACGGTTTTCTATCGATGGGGTGGCGCAGTTCGGCGCGGCATTGGCAGCGGTATGAAAAAGCCGCGCTGCTGCTCGCCGGGCTTTCCACGCCACTGGTGGTTTCGGTGCACACGGTGGTCAGCTTCGACTTCGCGGTAGCCATGCTGCCGGGCTGGCATACCACGATCTTCCCGCCGTACTTCGTCGCCGGCGCCATCTATTCCGGCTTCGCCATGGTGCTGACGCTGATGATCCCGGTGCGCAAGTTCTACGGGCTCGAAGACATCGTGACGATGCGCCATCTGAACAATATGGCCAAGCTCACGCTCGCCACCGGATTGATTGTCGGATACGGGTATATCACGGAAGCGTTCTTCGGCTATTACAGCGCCGATATCTACGAGAAGTTCATGATATGGAACCGCATGACGGGTCCCTACGCGCCGTTCTACTGGACGCTGATCTTCTGTAACGTCATCACGCCGAATTTTCTGTGGTTCAAGCGCATTCGTACGAATCCGCTGATCCTGTGGTTCATTTCGATCATCGTGAATATCGGCATGTGGCTGGAGCGTTTCGTGATCGTGGTCACGAGTCTTCACCGCGACTTCCTGCCGTCGAGCTGGGGCATGTACTGGCCGACCGTCTGGGATTGGGCGATTTACGTGGGCACTCTGGGCTTCTTCATGACGTGCATCTTCCTCTTCATCCGGGTGCTGCCGATGATCACGATCTTTGAACTCCGCATGCTCCTGCCGGGCGCGCGAGTCAAGGGCAGGGAGGAGGAGCTGGTGCAATGAGCGTTCGCGCAATCGACGATTTTCACCCTCTCTACGGTCTGATGGCCGAGTTCGAAACCGCCGGCGAACTGGTGGACGCGGCGCGGCGCACGAAGGCGGCGGGATTCAAAAACTTCGACGCGTTTTCGCCGCTTCCCATCCATGAGCTGGACGACGCAATGGATCTGCACGACAATCGCGTCTCTTTGTTTACGCTGATTGGCGGCCTGATCGGATGCATCGGCGGATTCTCACTGGCGAGCTGGGTGGAGAGCGTGGCGCTGCCTCTGAACATCGGCGGGCGTCCTCTCATCAGCGCTCCCATGTATATCCCGATCACTTTCGAATGCACGGTGCTGATCGGCGGACTCACGGCAGCCATCAGCATGCTGGTCATGAACGGCTTTCCTTCGCCGTACCATCCCGTGTTCAATGTGGAGCGATTCCAGGCTACGGCGTCGAGGAGCAAATTCTTCCTGTGCATCGAATCGGAGGATCCGATGTTCGACAGGGAGATGACGGCGGAATTTCTGGAAAGTCTGGGGCCGGCGGAAGTGGCGGAAGTGGCTCGATGAAATTATTTCGCGCAAAAACCGCGTGGACCGCGATTCTCGTGACAGCGAGTGTTTTCGTCGCGGGTTGCTCGCGTCTCGATATGCAGGATCAGCCGAAATACAAACCGCAGCGCCCGAGCGAGTTCTTCGCCGACGGCAGAAGCGAGCGGCAACCGGTAGCCGGCACGGTGTCATGGGGTCCAATGGACGAGGACACGGCTTTTTATGAAGGCAAAGACGCCGACGGCAAGGATATCGAAGAATTCCCGCTGGTCGTCGACAAGCCATTGATTCTGCGCGGCCAGCAGCGCTATGACATCTATTGCTCGCCCTGCCATGGCAGGATCGGCAACGGTCTCGGCATGATCGTGCGGCGCGGCTTCAAACAACCGCCTTCCTACCACATCGACCGCCTGCGGCAGGCGCCGGTGGGTCACTTTTACGACGTGATTTCGAACGGCTACGGCGCCATGCTGAATTATGCGCAGCAGATACAGCCGCGCGACCGCTGGGCCATCATTTCCTATATCCGGGCACTGCAATACAGTCAGAACGCGAACGTGAACGACTTGCCCGCGGAAGCCCGCAACCGAGTGCCGGCCATTGGCCAGGCGCCCATCCCCGCGCAGGCCAACGAACCGCTGGTGCCGACCGATTCCGATTTCGAGGATTTTCCGGCCAGGCCCGCCACGCCATCCGGAGTCCCGGGGGCGCATGGAGCCGGTGCGGTGCATGGAACCGGGCCAGGGAGTCAACCGGAAAGACAATGACGACGACGGAACAAACTTACGAGACCTCTCCGCAGCTGGTAGATACGCTGAAGAAGTACCAGCAGATCTCGGCGTTCGTCGGTCTCGTTTTCCTGGTGCTGCTGATCGTGGGGTATTTCACGGCCGGCGCACAGCAATTTCTGCGGTCGTACCTGTTGGGCCTCTACTTCTGGTTTGGCGCCGCGATGGGATCCCTCGTCATGCTGATGATCCACTTTGTCGCCGGCGGCGCCTGGGGCATGATGATCCGCCGCATACTCGAAGCGGGTACGCGCACGATCTTCTGGAT
The DNA here is from genome assembly GCA_963788485.1 of Terriglobia bacterium. Classification (GTDB taxonomy): domain Bacteria; phylum Acidobacteriota; class Terriglobia; order Bryobacterales; family Bryobacteraceae; genus BOG-234. The sequence continues at coordinate 7,557 of CAWBIS010000124.1, read as the reverse complement.
GTGGCTGCTGTTCCTCCCGCTGCTGATTTTTGCCCCGGACCTCTACACCTGGGCCAATCCCGCGCACGCGCATGACAAGATCGTCCTGGCCAAGCACCTTTATCTCAACCTGCCATTTTTCTATGTCCGGTATCTGATTTACGGGGTGGCGTGGGTCGGACTTTCGTACTTCCTCAACAAGTGGTCGAGGCTGGAAGACGAGACGAAGTCCACGAAGTACTCGATCCTGCTGGAGAGACTCAGCGCCCCGGGAATCGTGATCTATTTCTTTACCATTTCCTTTGCGTCAATCGACTATCTGATGTCGCTCGACGTAACATGGGCCTCGACGATTTACGGATTTATGATCGCGGCGGGGCAGGCGCTCACCGCCATGTCCATCGCGGTCGCAATGCTGGTGATGATGGGGAAGTACGGGCCGCTGAACCACCTGATCACGAAGCGGCACCTGCACGACCTTGGCAAGCTGATGCTCGCGCTGGTGATGCTGTGGGCGTATCTTTCCTTTTCGCAGTACCTGATCATCTACTCGGGCAACCTCCCGCAGGAAGTTTCCTGGTACGTGAAGCGTCTGAACGGCGGGTGGCAATGGGTGGGCCTGACCTTGTTACTGCTCCATTTCGCCCTCCCCTTTGCACTGCTGTTGTCGCAATCGCTGAAGAAGAATCCGAACACCATTTTCAGGATTGCGATCTTCATCATCTGCATTCGGATGGTGGATATGTTCTGGCTGGTGGAGCCGAACTTCACCAGCCTGTCGCATCCGGCGTTCACGATTTCCTGGCTCGATCTGGCCGCGCCTCTCGGGTTCGGCGGACTTTGGCTGGCTATGTTTTTCCGGACGCTGCCCACGCGGCCGCTGCTGCCGCTGGGCGCTCCCGATCTTTTGAAGGCATTGGATCATGGCAGAGAACATTAACGGACCGGACGAACACGGGCACGAACACGACGTGAACCCGGGTGTCGCGCACGAACGGAGAGACATCAACGTCTTTCAGGTGACGGCGTTCGGCATCGGACTGCTGCTGAGCTGCATCGTGGTCGTATTCGCGATGTGGGCGATGTTCGATTTCTTCTATGCCCGCGAGGACGCGAAGAACGAGTCGAACCCCGCGGCGCTGATGATGAAAGACGCCAACAAGCTGCCGCCGGAGCCGCGCCTGCAGGCCGAGCCGAAAATCGAATTAAAGGACCTGAAAGCGGACGAAGCGGCGATTCTAACCAGCTATGGCTGGATCGATCCCAACAAAGGGATCGTGCGCATTCCGATCGATCAGGCGATCGATATGGTGGCGCAAAAAGGTTTGCCCTCGAAGCCAAGCCCCGCCGGGATGGACAACGACGGGTATCGGATGATTCCGGAGGATTCAAGCAGCGGTAGGACTCTGGAAAAGATTTCGCGATGAAAAACTGGAAGTATTCTCGGGTTTTTGGGAAGGGCCGGGTGTTCGCCGGTTCCCGCGTGGCCGGTGTCGTGCTCCTTCTGCTGACGCTGGCCTTCTGCGCCTGGGCGCAGAAGGAAAACTATGAGGACGGACCCACCCTGCAAGGCCCGCAGCAGGTCCCAACGCCGGATTTCCTTAATGCGAAGGGTACTGACAGGCCGAGCCCGTTGAAGGAAGTCACCATCGAGCAAAAGTTGAATTCGCAGCTTCCGCTCGATGCGAAGTTCAAGGACGAAAACGGCCAAACCGTTCAGCTGGGCCAGTATTTCGGCAAGCGGCCGGTAGTGCTGGCGTTGGTGTATTACGACTGCCCGATGCTCTGCACCCAGATCCTCAACGGGATGGTGCGGGCAGCGCGCGTACTCACCTTCACGCCGGGCAAGGATTACGAAGTGCTGGCTATCAGCTTCGATGCGCGAGAGAAGCCGAAGCAGGCGCTGGCGAAAAAGCAGATCTACATGAAAGATTACGGCCATCCGGAGACTGCGGATGGCTGGCATTTCCTCACTGGCGATCCGGATTCGATCAAGCGCGTCACCGAAGCGGTCGGTTTTCGTTACAAGTGGGACGTCTACACCGCGACCTTCGCGCACGCGAGCGCCATCTACGTGCTGACGCCCGAGGGCAAGCTTTCCAAATATTTCTATGGTATCGAGTATTCGCCGAAGGACATGCGGCTGGGGTTGATCGAAGCGTCGCATGACAAGATCGGCACGGCGGTGGATCAGGTGCTGCTCTTCTGCTATCACTTCGATCCGACGACGGCGAAATACACGCCCGTCGCGCTCGACATTTTAAGGGTGGCCGGAGCGGCCACTGTGCTTATGCTGGGGGGATTTGTCATCATCATGCTGCGCAGAGACAGCAGGCAGAAAGGGATTCGGGCCGCTTAGTAAGGTATGGGAGAAAAGAGTTTCCAGCTTTTTCCAGAAGCGGCGTCGACCATCGCCGGTCACGTGGATGCGCTTTATGCCTATCTCGTGCTGGTCAGCGCGTTCTTCTCGCTGCTGATTGCGTTCTTCGTGGTCTACTTCGCGGTCAAGTATCGCCGCCGCAACGACGAAGTCCCCAAGCCGATGGACGAACACAGCGTCGGCGGCATGATTCTCGAAATCGTGTGGTCGGTGATTCCGCTGGGCCTGTCGCTGGTCATGTTTGCCTGGGGTGCCAGCATCTTTTTTACGGAGTCGCGCCCGCCGGCCGATGCCATGGAAATCTACGTCACCGGCAAGCAGTGGATGTGGAAGATCCAGCATAACGAAGGCGCGCGGGAGATTAATGAACTGCATATTCCGGTGAACCGGGACATTCGCTTGACGCTGACTTCGGAAGATGTGATCCACGATTTCTATGTGCCCGCCTTCCGCACCAAGACGGACGTGCTGCCGGGCAGGTACACCACCGAATGGTTTCGGCCCACCAAGGTTGGTGCGTATCACATTTTCTGCGCCGAGTACTGCGGCACGAAGCACTCCGGCATGATCGGCACCGTCTACGTGATGAACGAGACCGATTACAACCAGTGGCTGGGCGCGGGCAGCGGCGAGGGCTCGATGGCGGAGCAGGGCCAGGCGCTGTTCAACCAGTTGGGCTGCGGGACATGCCACCCCAGTGAGATCAATAAACTGAATGGGCGTTGTCCCAATCTTTACGGCCTGTTCGGTACCACCGTGGATCTCAAGGACGGATCCAGGGTTCGGGCGGACGAAGCGTATATCCGCGAATCGGTGCTCTATCCGCAGGCGAAAATCGTGGCGGGCTACGACGATATTATGCCCACGTTCAAAGGTCTGATCACCGAGGACGGACTATTGAAAGTCGTGGAATACATCCGCTCGCTGGGCCCAAGGGACGGAATGCCCAGTTCAGCGACTCCGGCTCCGACTCAGACGACGGGCGAGCCGCAAGCGCCTCCGGCGGCGGCAGGCAGGGCGAATGGGCGAGCCGCGGCGGCGAATCCGGCCGCTCCGGGGAATCGATAGGTTGCAAGGAATATCTGTATGATTACGGCCACTCCTCCAGTAGAAAAGAAAGTTAGCTACTTCAATCAGAAGCAGGGGCTCATGAGCTGGCTCCTGACGCACGACCACAAGCGGATTGCCATCCTGTACCTTCTGGGCGTGACCTTCTTCTTCGCTCTCGGCGGCATTTTCGCGGTCTTGATCCGGCTTGAACTGGCGACTCCGGCCGGCGATCTGGTGGAATCGAACACATACAACAAACTCTTCACCATGCACGGCGTGCTCATGGTGTTCCTGTTCCTTATCCCGTCGATTCCCGCCGTACTGGGCAATTTCCTGATACCGCTGATGATCGGGGCGAAGGATGTGGCCTTTCCCCGCCTGAACCTGCTGAGCTGGTACATCTACATGATTGGCGGGCTCTTCATCCTGACCTCGCTGCTGATGGGCGGCGTCGACACCGGCTGGACGTTCTACACCCCGTTCAGCACGTCTTATTCGAACGGCTATGTGATCGCAACCGGATTGGGCATCTTCATTGCCGGATTCTCGTCCATCCTCACCGGATTGAATTTCATCGTCACCATTCACCGCATGCGCGCCCCGGGGCTGACCTGGTTCCGGCTGCCTTTGTTCATATGGGCGCATTATGCAACCAGCATGATTCAGATTCTGGGAACGCCGGTGGTCGCGGTAACGCTTTTCCTGCTGGTGCTGGAACGCGGTTTGCATATCGGTTTCTTCGATCCCGCTTACGGTGGCGATCCCGTGCTGTTCCAGCACATGTTCTGGTTCTACTCGCACCCGGCGGTCTACATCATGATTCTGCCGTCGATGGGCGTGGTCACCGAGATCATAACCACTTTCAGTTCCAAGAAGCCTTTCGGATACACGTTCATCGCGTTTTCGAGCGTGGCCATCGCGGTCTTTGGTTTCATCGTCTGGGGTCATCACCTGTTTGTGAGCAGCCAGTCCGTCTACGCGGGCATGGTGTTCTCGGTACTGAGCTATATCGTTGCGATTCCTTCCGCGATCAAGGTTTTCAACTGGACGGCGACCATGTACAAAGGTTCGGTCCGGATGACCACGCCTATGCTTTACGCGCTCGGTTTCATAGGCCTGTTCACGATCGGCGGTTTGACCGGGCTCTTTCTGGCCTGCCTCGGAATGGACGTGCATCTGACGGACACCTATTTCGTGGTTGCGCACTTCCACTACGTGATGGTTGGCGGCGCGATCATGGGCTTCCTCGGCGGCATCCATTTCTGGTGGCCGAAGATTTTCGGCAAGATGTACAACGAGAACTGGTCGAAAATCTCCGCGATCATCATTTTCATCGGCTTCAATCTGACGTTTTTTCCGCAGTTTCTGCTGGGCTATATGGGAATGCCGCGGCGCTATCACGCCTACCCGCCCGAGTTTCAGGTGTTGAACGTGCTGTCGTCGGCGGGTGCGTCGATTTTGGGTCTGGGTTACCTCATTCCGTTCGTTTACCTGCTGTGGTCGCTGAAGTACGGGGAAGACGCGCCGCCGAATCCATGGGGCGCCACCGGCCTCGAGTGGAAGACGCAGTCGCCGCCGCTGGCGGAGAATTTCGAAGTTACCCCGGTTGTGACTCAGGAAGCGTACACTTATACAACTGAGGAGGTTGTACACGTTGGATAGTCAGGCAGTGGTTGTCCCCTCCGACCCCGCCGAGCCATTGCACGGCCACGTCGAGCATCATTTCGAGGATGCGGATCAGCAGAAAGACGCCGCAACTGTCGGCATGTGGGTGTTTCTCGTTACCGAAGTCATGTTCTTCGGCGGCCTGTTCCTGGCCTATTTTGCGTACCGGCAGGCCTACCCGGCGGCCTTCGCCGCTGCCAGCAACAATACCAATCTTCTGATTGGCGCGGCTAATACGACCGTGCTGATCTGCAGCAGTTTGACGATGGCGCTGGCGGTGCATTTTGCGGCGCTCGGAAAAAAACAGCTGATTGTTCTATTCCTGGTCCTGACGCTGCTGTTGGGCGGTACCTTCCTTGGCGTCAAGGCGTACGAGTATCACGACAAATATGTTCGCCACGAAATACCGGGACACGGTTTCGATTGCCGCGATGAGTCGGGCAAACCGTGTACGGACGCGCCGCACACTCCCCTGTTCTTCGCTTTATATTTCGGTATGACGGGATTGCACGCGACGCACATGATCGTCGGCGTCGGGATTATTCTGTTTCTGATCGCTGGGGCGAGGAAGGGGGCGTACGGCCCCGCGTGGCACACTCCGGTCGAGTTATTCGGGCTCTACTGGCACTTTGTCGATATCGTCTGGATTTTCCTCTTCCCGCTGCTGTATCTGATCGATCGGTCGGCGGTTCCGAAATAGCCGGAAGAACGGAGGCTTGATTATATGGCGAATCACGAAAAAACAGCCGAACACCATATCGTACCCAAGCGCGTATACTTTCTGGTCTTCACCGCTCTGATCATTCTGACGTGGGTGACAACCTACGTGTCGACGCTCGATCTCGGCCGATGGAATATCTTTGTGGCGCTGGCGATCGCCATTTTCAAGGCCTCGATCGTGGCCCTGTTCTTCATGCACGTCTGGTACAGCACGCGCCTGACAAAGATGATCGTCATGGCCGCGATCTTCTGGCTGATCCTGCTGTTGTTCATCACCATGGCGGATCTGTGGACACGCGGCTGGATGGGCGTTCCCGGCCGCTGAAGGCTGTGGCCGGGTTCACCCGCTGATGTGGCGGTCGCATTCCGCGATCGCCGATTCCGCCAGTTTCAGCCGCCTCGCCGTTTCCACGGTCTGCGGGCGCCAGGTTTTCCACCGCGCCACATTCCTCTGGAAGAGCAATCGCGCCCACCCATAGTTTCGATTCGAGAACAGCATCTCCCCATACAACTGATCCAGATCCGAAGCCGCTTCCGCAGCCGCCAGCGTCGGCTTCGGCACGGACAGCAGGCGCTGGCTGAGGGGCTCGCCTTTCTCAATCAGCGCCGCCGCCTCATCTCCCTTGCCTTTCTTGTAGAATTCTTCGGCCTGACGATTCATCCCCTCCAGTTCGCCCAGCGTCTGGCTGTACCAGGCTTCTGTTGTCGGGTCCGCCGGCGCCTTCTCTGCCGGGGTCGGCGACGGACCGCAGGCCGTTAGTATCAGGGCGGCTGGAATAGTAAACAAAACGCGCACTGTTCAGAGGATAATCTGGATAATCTGTAGAAACCACCCCGCCGCGATGACTCTCTCTCCCACGCTCGTCAGGAGCACCATCGTTGCCGGGCTGGGCGGCCTCCTCTTTGGCTTCGACACAGCCGTAATTTCAGGCATCACGGCTGCGGTCACCAGGACATACGATCTGAACCCGAGCGCCCTCGGCATCACTGTCGCGGCCGCTCTCGCCGGCACCATCGTCGGCGCCATGCTGGCGAGTTACCCCGGGGACCGCTTCGGACGCCGCGACAGCCTGCGCGCGATGGCCGTTCTTTACACCGTCTCGGCTCTCGGATGCGCTCTGGCCTGGAACTGGACTTCGCTCGTGGTCTTTCGCGTCATTGCAGGAATCGCAATCGGCGGATCGTCCGTTCTGGGCCCCATGTACATCGCCGAAATCTCGCCCGCGGCCTGGCGCGGCCGGCTCGTCGGGGTCTTCCAGTTCAACATTGTGGCGGGCATTCTCGTCGCCTACCTTTCGAATTACCTTCTCGGCACGCTCGGCCTCGGTGACACGGAATGGCGCTGGAAGCTCGGCGTCTCGGCGATCCCGGCGGCGCTGTTTTTCGTGATGCTGTTTTCGATTCCACGCAGCCCGCGCTGGCTCGCCTCGAACGGCCGCATTGGCGAAGCCCGCGCCGTACTGCGGCGGATCGGCGAAACCGACATCGAGAACGAGCTCTCGCAGATGATCGCTTCCGTTGCACACGCGCAAAACCAAGGCGCGGCGCCGCTGTTCGTTCGGCAATACCGTTTTCCCGTGTTCCTTGCTATTTCGATCGCTCTCTTCAATCAGCTCTCCGGGATCAACGCGATTCTTTACTACCTCAACGACATCTTCGCCAAAGCCGGATTCACGAAGGTGTCGGCCGATCTTCAATCCGTCGCCATCGGCGCGACCAATCTCATATTCACCGTCTTCGCGATGTTTCTCATCGACCGCGCC
>CAWBIS010000123.1:0-5132 GCA_963788485.1 Terriglobia bacterium | reverse complement strand
ACCAGATTGCTGGATCCCGAAGCGCGGGCGAAGGCGATCGTCAAGGCCACGACTTACTTCAACGATCCGGAGAAGCTGCTGGAAGCGAGCGAAGATCTCGGGATGGCGATGCCGGGTCTCGATGTGTCGAAGCTGCCGCAGGAAGAGCTGATGCAGACGCGGGGCTGGTAGGGCGTGAAAAAAAAGGTCGGGATTCTGGCGCTGCAGGGCGATTTCGAAGCGCATGCGAAGGCGCTCGAACGCGCGGGCGCCGAAGCGGTTCTCGTGCGCACAGCGGAGGATCTGAAAACGATCGACGGCCTGGTGATCCCCGGCGGCGAGAGCACGACCATGCTCAAGCTGATCCACTTCATGGATCTCAAAGAACCCTTGCGCGAGTTCGCGCGTGCGAAGCCGGTTTTTGGCACCTGCGCCGGAGCGATCCTGTTGGCTAAGGAAGTGCGCAACCCGGAGCAGGAAAGCTTCGGCGTGGTCGACCTGACGGTCGAGCGCAACGGTTATGGGCGCCAGATCGACAGCCGGGTGGCAAACATACATCCCGGCGCCGATTTCGCCGAGCGCGCCGGCGAAGGCGATGTTGAAGCCGTATTCATTCGCGCGCCAATCATCCGGCGCGCCGGCCCCGGCGTGAAAGTTCTGGCGGATTACGAAGGAGCCCCGGTTCTGGTGGAACAGGACAGGCACCTGGTGGCCACATTTCATCCGGAACTCACGGCGGATTCCCGGGTGCATAAGCTGTTCCTGAGCAAGCTGTGAAACGAATCCTGTTTGTCTGCATCGGCAACGCCTGCCGCAGCCCTATGGCCGAGGGGTTCGCCAATCATTACGGCAGCGACGTCCTGAAGGCTGCGAGCGCCGGGCTCGCGCCACTGCAGAAGATTCCCCCGATCACCGTGGCGGCGATGGAGGAGATCAATATCGACATCTCCCGCCACGTGCCACGCCGCTACGATCCTTTCGAGGCGGTGGAGTACGATCTGGTGGTCAATATCGCCGGATTCAAATTGCCCGGACCCGGGGCGAAGGAAACGCTTGAATGGGTGGTGCCCGATCCTTATGGAGCGCAGATCGACGCGTATCGTATCGTTCGCGACGAACTGGAACAGCGAGTGATGCGGCTGATTCTGGATCTGCGGCGGCGAGCCAAACGGCTGGCTTAGCTCGGCGGGACTGAGCCCCAGCTGACGCCATCTCCCCGCCGCCGCGACTGATGGTGCTGGCCGGCAGCTCGGTATGGATCGAGCACTTCCGCAAAGGCCACGCGGGTCTCACCGTTCTACCGATTGAAGCTCGCCGAGTTGCCCGGGGCCGCCGTGGCGACGCACGAGGAAGCCCTCGATCTTCAGCACGATCGCAGGCTTTCGCGACACGGTATTGTCGAGCTGCCGCCGACGCGGGCGTGAAAGCGGCAAAAGGCGCCTGATCCACGTTCGCCGGTTCTGAACCGGTGTTCGCCGAAAAACTGCTGAGTTCCTTCGCAGTAGCCGCTACCATCGGGCCATGAGAGTTTTCTATCCCGGCCAGGTGGCGCTCCCGTTGATGTGCGTTCTGGCTGAAGCGCTCTTTCTGATGAGCCGGTTCGATATCATCCGTGTCGGGTGGCCCGTTGCGCTCATCGCCGCCGGCCTGGAAGAGCTCTATCTGTGGTCGGCCGGTAAAGGAGACAAATGAATATGCCGCGCCGGCAGGGATCGATCTTCGCCTTGATCCTGATTGTCGCCGGAGCCCTGCTTTTTCTCGATAACCTCGGCCTGCTGCCGATTCAGAACATCCAGGCCTACTGGCCGCTGGGGCTGGTGTTGTGGGGAGCGCTGCTGATCGGCCGGCGACGCGATATCAATCCGATTATCTGGGCGTCGACCGTGATGATCTTCGGCGCGCTTCTCACATTGGGCAATCTGCACATTATCCATGTGACGGCCAGCGTTATCTGGGCGTTGGCGCTGATCGCCGCCGGAGTGACGATGCTGGTCGGCCGGTGCCAGGTGTCCCCGACCGACTGGGCCCGGAAATCGTTCGACGCAGCCTCGCAGACGCGGAACTCCTTCTTCGGAGACCGGTTGATGGAGCAGGTTATTTTCAGCAGCGCAAGGCGGCGCGTGGAAAGCCCGAACTTCGAAGGCGGCAAGGTCGAGGCGGTCTTTGGAGGCGCCGAACTGGATCTCTCGGGTGCCACGATTCCACCCGGCGGGCGTGTTGTACTCAGGGCCGACGCCGTATTTGGCGGCGTCGAGATTACGGTGCCGCGGACGTGGCGGGTGGAAAAGATGGGCTCGGCCGTTTTCGGTGGATTTGACGACAAAACGGTTCCGCCGAGACCGGAACCGGGGTTCGAGCCACCGACGCTGGTGGTCCGCGGAGATGCGGTTTTCGGCGGCATTGTGATCAAGAACTGAATCCCACGCCGCATGCATCCGATCTTCCAGAGCTGGAGAGCCTTCCTGTTGTATCTCGCGGTATGGGTTCCGCTGGGTACGATTCTCGGGTTGTTGATCTCGGTCGCCGCCTCGCTGACTGCGGCCGAGACGGCAGCCATCGTCATTCCGGTTACCGCGGTGCTCGCCTTTATATGCCTTTCGCCGTGGTACGTCTGCCGCGCGTTGCCGCTGCGGTCCGCCAGTTCGGTCCGCCTGACCGGCCAGCATCTGCTGGCAGCCATGGTAGTGGCGACGGGAGTGCTGTTCGTGGCGCAACTTGCGGCCTTCGGTTTCTCTGACATGCTGCCCGGGCTGGACCGGCACTTTCGCACTGCCGTTCCGGTGCTGAGCGCGATGATCGCGATGATCTACATCCTGTCGATCGCGATGCACTATGTTGTCATCGAGGCGCAGAACTCACGCAAATCCGAACTGCTCGCGCGCGAGGCGCAGTTGCGCGCGCTCAAGGCGCAGGTAAATCCCCACTTTTTGTTCAACAGTCTGAATTCGATCAGCGCGCTCACCGCCAGCGACGCCGGCCGTGCGCGGGAGATGTGCATTCGCCTGGCGGACTTCCTGCGCACTTCGCTGCGGCTGGGCGAGCGCGCGTCGATCCCGTTCCGGGAAGAGATGGAGCTGACGCGAATGTATCTTGACGTGGAGCAGGTGCGCTTCGGACGCCGTCTGCGTATGCACGAGGACATGGAACCGGCTTGCGACGAATGCGAAGTGCCCGCGCTGCTGATCCAGCCGTTGGTGGAGAACGCGGTGAAGCATGGAATTGCACTCCTTGATGAAGGCGGAGAGATCCTGATGCTGGGCCGGCGCGTGCGCGAGGGGCTGCGTTTCACGATCGAGAATCCGTTCGACCCGGACGCCCCGGCCAGCCGCAGCGGGATCGGTCTTGCGAATGTACGGCAGCGCCTCGAAGCGCGCTATGGGAACGCCGCGCGTCTCGAAGTGGAAGCGAGCGAGGACGTCTATCGCGTCACGCTCACCGTCCCGGTGAGGGTCTCATGAAAAACCTCAGAGCGGTCATCGCCGACGACGAAGAACTGGCGCGCGGAATTCTGCGCGAGTATATTGAACGTCCGGAAAACGAAACGGGCATTGAAATCGTGGCCGAATGCGGGAACGGATTCGAAGCGGTGAAGACCTGCGTGGAATTGCGCCCGGACGTGCTTTTCCTCGACATTCAGATGCCGAAACTCGACGGCTTCGAGGTACTGGAGTTGATCGATCGCGAGGTCGCGGTGGTGTTCGTGACGGCATTCGATCAGTACGCGATGCGCGCGTTCGACGCGGCGGCGGTCGACTATCTGCTGAAGCCGTTCGGAGCGGAAAGATTTCGCGCGGCGCTGGAAAAGGTGCGCAGGCGGGTGGGTGAGCCGCGTCCCGCGTCGCTACCGGAGACCTTGCAGAACGCGGCGCGCCCTGCGGGGGCCTACATGGAACGAATCGTGGTGAAGGACGGTGCAAAGGTGCACGTGATTCCCACGGGCAAGCTGGACTATGCGGAGGCTCAGGACGATTACGTCGCGCTGCGGAGCGAGGGCAAAACGTGGCTGAAGCAGCAGACGATCGCCAGTCTCGAAGCGGCGCTCGATCCGAAGAGATTCGTGCGGCTGCACCGGTCTTATCTGGTGAACGTGGAGCGGATCGCGCGAATCGAGCCGAATACGAAAGATACCTGGCTGGCCGTGCTGACGGATGGTTCGAGGGTTCCCGTCAGCCGGGCCGGGTACGCGAAATTTAACGCTTTGGTGGGGAACTGAGCCCCGAATTGCCGATACCTCCCTCCCGCGTCGCCGAGGGAGGGAGATTTCCAGCGTCGAAAGAGCCTCGCCACTGAATGGAGCGGGAAGTCCCTGGAACTCAGCGGGTCATACGCATCTCGGGGCGCTCATGCTCCTGATTTTTCACGCCGTCGTGAAGCGCTTCCCACATGTCCCAACCATTTAACTGTTGCTTCGACTCCTGTTTCGGTGACGTCTTCTTTCGTTGTTTGTTATGCTCGATCGGCTTTTTTTTGGTGTTCATACGTGGAACACTCCTTTCCCTCGAATTAGACCTGGAGCGAAGTAAAAGGTTTCGGAAATCGATTTCCCGGGAGCGGATCGCGCCCGGCGCGCTGTATTATCCGTCACGTCCTGCCTGTGAGCGGAGGCGGAGCGCTGCCCGCCGGCCGTTTTCGCTTGTATAACAATAGCTGGACTCAGCGCAGCAGGTCTTCCAACTGGATTTTCGCACCGGTTTTGTCGTCGCGGTATTTCGCGATCACCGGCGTATAAATGGAAATGCCCCAGTCGCGCCCTGGACCGATCGTTACGGCCCGGGATCCGGCGATCACTACTGCGCCTTCCGGTACGACGAGCGGCTGATCGTCCGTCGCGCGATAGATCTGACCGCGAACCAGATCGTAGAGCGGCGTGGAGCGGTTCAAAATCGTGCCCGTCCCCAGCACGGCATGCTTTTTCACTACTGTGCCTTCGTAGATGCCGCAATTGCCGCCGACCAGCACGTCTTCTTCGACGATCACCGGCAGGGCGCCCACGGGTTCCAGCACGCCCCCAATCTGGGATGCGGCCGAGATGTGGCAGTTGCGGCCGACCTGCGCGCAACTCCCGACGAGGGCATGGGAATCGATCATCGTACCTTCGCCGACATATGCGCCCACGTTCACATACATCGGCGGCATGCAGACCACGCCCTGGC